>JARQTN010000135.1:0-17757 GCA_029976695.1 Lewinellaceae bacterium | reverse complement strand
TGGTTCGTGAAGGGTGGAAAATGGATCGAACTTATCGATGATGAGAACGAGAAGTGGAGGGAAAACGGCAACAACATTTATTACAACAACGGCAATGTGGGGATCGGTACAAGCTCACCTGACCGGCTTTTGCACAGTTATTTCAACAACAGCAATACAAACACATCCGGATTCCTGGTCGAGCAGGACGGGACGGGCGATGCATTCATGAACTTTGGCCTGACGGGCAATCATCATTATGCGCTCGGGATCGATCAGTCCGATGGAGGAAAGTTCAAGATCGGGTATTCCCCCACCAGCCCGCTTGGCGTGCATCAGAATTCGTTGTTCTCGATGCGCACAAACGGGCAGGTCGGCATTGGGACAGCATCACCCACTGACCGGTTGCAGGTCGATGCGGACTCTGCTGAAGCGGCACTGCGCGTGCGGATCAACGGAGCAACAAAACTCCGGGTACGGAATAATGGTGGTGTGGTGATTGGTGAAAACCAGGCGGCCCCGGTTGATGGACTGCGTGTGCGGGGCGAGCTCCAGCCGAATGGGAATATTGTGACGGCAAATGACCTCCGTATTGAAACCACGGGTGCCACCACCTCCCTTGAAATGAAGCGTGGCTCAGAACAGGTCCTGATGCAAGATAACCGGATTTCTGCCACGGCAGACGAAGAATTGGCTTTGCAGACGGTCATGCAGAACAACACAATTGATCTGGGGAATACAGGTATTTCCATTTCTACTGAAGAGAATCTGACCTTCGAGTCGGTGGGGAACAACACGATCATCACGATCAATGCCGGGAACACGTCCATCACCATAAATGAATCGGGTGGCATCACGATCGATTCAGATGGTGAACCCTTAACTGTCAATTCCCAGGGTGGTGCGATGACCTTCAATAGTGATGGGGGAGACATCAGCTTCCTGGCAGGAAACGGGAATATTGCATTGACCGGGGGCGATATCGATATCACGGCAGGCAGAACCCTGGACATGATCTCGGATGATGAAATGTATCTTGAGTCAAAGTTCAATCGTCTTGACTTAAAATCAGGGTTGGAAATGAAATTCAATGCCGGTGGAAGATTATTCGGCATGGCGGGGAATGATATTAAGCTGGATGCCGGGCTCAATCTTGACTTTGACGGCAATACCTTTGACTTTGACGGGTCTTCATTCGACATGGATGCGACAGGTCAGGCATCTTTGAATGGAAGCCTTATCCTGTTGAATGGTCCTGGACTACCGGCTGCAAGGCAAACTGATTTATGTACAGGAGGACTTGGCCCTAATCCGATTCTTCAAGGAAGTAATACGGTACTCATTGGTGGTTAGTGGATTGCCCTGCCTGTGATTTATTGATGAGTTAATTATGACTTGATTTATTTCCGATAGATGGTCCATTGATCTTTCTTGGAGAAATCGGATCATATATGTTTCGACTGGTGGATCAGGCCTTTTGTTCAAGGATCTGGCTCTGAAATCACGCGGCTTTCGAAAAGGGCCAGCGCGAGCCTGAATGCTTCAAGGAGTTCTTTATCCCTGATCCCAGCCTCCGGATCAAAATGCTGCTTGAACAGCGGCAGTGAAAAGGTTGCCACGACTTCGCCGCCGTTGAAAGGAAACCGTTTTGAAGCGATTTCAAGGACCGATGATGCTCCCCGCCGACCGTTGCTCGTGGCCAGGAGGAACATTGGCTTCCCGTCCCAGACCGTTCCTTCGAGTCTGGAGATCCAGTCGAATGCACTTTTAAAGGCTGCGGTATATGCACCGTTGTGCTCTGCCAGGGAAAGCATGATCCCGTCACTTTCCCTGATCAGTTGATGCAGACGAAAGGCATTTTCCGGATGCCCCTCCTCCCTTTCGACATCCACACTGAACAAAGGCATCGGATAATCACGAAGCTGAATGATTTTTGGCTCCGTTTCCTCCAGCTGGGAAGCTGCCCATATGACAAGGGCCTGGTTGATGGAAGTGCTGCTTGTACTTGCTGCGAAAGCAAGGATCTTTTTCATGAATTCGGATTTTTCACTTACCTAACAAGTGATGTATCCATTGGTTTGAATTCAAAGAAGATCCTGGGACATTGCCTGATATGCACCGTTCCTGTAATCCCTACAAGGCCCCTGCAGAAGAACTTGTGACCATTTCGGAAAAGGCTTTTACAAACCCGCTCACGGCGTTCCAGTCCGTAAATTCGTGGTCCCTGGTGGTATCGGTAGACAGGCCTTCCTTTTTCGCAATCCGCTTCAGGACAAATTTTTTCAGGAAACCATACTGAGTGTACTTCAGGGCACCGGGAACCTGCATATGCATTTGGGGATCCCAACGATTCTCCGTAAAAAATTTCTCAGCTGTCCGGGCGGCTTCTTCATGACCTTCCACAAGATCTGATGCTGTTCCGAGGCAAACGGTAAAGAAGGCGTTTGGCATTTGCCGGATCGCACCGACATGTTTTTTGATGTATTTGCGGACGGGATTGTTGTACTGCCCGATGTGGATGGATGACCCGATCAACACGGCATCATATGCACCCGGGGCCGGGGCTGTTTTCGCATCAATCAATGCAACCTGATGGCCTTCTTCCTGGAGTATGCCTTCCATAAATCGCGCGATCTTCCGGGTATGCCCCTCGACCGTACTGTACACGATCAATATTTTCATGGTCCTTTTTGATCATAAAGGAAAAACCATTTGCCCTAAATATGAATGATGCCGGTCATCCGGGAGATGGAGGCTGGTCAATGAATTTCATATGCATGCTGATCCGCCAGCACCAGTGCCGGCTAATCCGCATGCGGAGTGCTGCTTTCCTATTGGGCGACCTTCAGCATCTCGGAACCTGCCAGCAGGAAGGCTCCCACACCATACACTTCAGTCATGTCTGCCGTGACGTTTTTCGGGTTTTCGCCAATCGGCTGTACCCATCCCAATTTACCATACGGGTAGACGGCGCCGACGAGGGCTTGCCAGGCCCGCCTGACGACCGGTTCGTATTTGACCCGGTCCAGCAATCCGCCATTGACACCCCAGGCGAGCGCATAACAAAAGAAAGCGCTTGCGCTGGCTTCAGGCTTCGGGAAGCTTTCCGGGTCGAGCATGCTGGCATGCCAGAATCCATCCTCGCCCTGGCAGGCAGCTACCTTTTCTGCCATTTCACTGAATAAACGGATATAAAAGGGACGGTATTCACTTTCCTTTGGCAAGCCATCGAGGATGGAGGCAAGGCCTCCTATCACCCAACCGTTTCCGCGGCCCCAGAAGACCTTCTCACCGTTTGCCTCGCGTTTCTTGTCCGGAAAGTACCGGTAATCACGGTAAAAAAGGTGTTCCTCCTGATCGTACAGGAAAGCGTACGTTTCCCTGTATTCGCGGTCCATGAAATCCAGGTATTTCTTGTCACCTGTGATGTTTGCCATCCGGACATAAACCGGGGGAGCCATGAACAGGGCATCACACCAGGACCAGCGTTCCATGCTCTGCGGGTCCCTGTAATCGATGTACAAGCTTCCTTTTGACGGATGGGAGATGACATAATCCAGCCTTGCCTGTGTAGGCGCGAGAATGCGGTACCGGTAGGGATCGTCTGTTCTCTCAAGGTACATTTCGAGGTACATCTGGCTGACCACCAGGTCATCGGCATGGTACATGCGCTGGTGCGGTTGCCAGGCGTGCCGGTTGCCGATTTCATACAGCCATTTCATGTACGTGTCATCGCCGGAGATTTTTGCCCATTCCATCATGCCCCTGTAAAGGGCCCCGTTCGTCCAGTCCAGCGGGTGGTGTTTGACGGAGTTGAAATTGCGGATTTGCCAGTCGGCCACGGCACGCATGACCGTCCGGATGGCTTTCCCGGATATTTCCGGGGAAAACCCGCCCGGATGCTGTGCATGCAATGGTGAACAGAAAGCCAGTACAAGTACAATGATGGGGAATATGCGAAAGGGAATCAAGATATTCGGATTTTTCATGCAGATGAATTTATGGATTTCAGGTGACCCGGAAAAGGCAAATGAGAGAACCACACAAGACACACAAGGCACATGAGTCACGGAAGGGGAACCACATAAGGCACATGAGTCACATAAGGCACAGAGAAAATACGATACGCCCCTATGTTTGGTTACAGCCCCTTGATCATTGAAATTTGCCTGGACACTTTAGAAATTGTGTCTTGTATCTTTCTTAAGCTATTTCTTCCGCTCTTTCTGGTTGTTCATTTCTTTTATGTCCACGCTTGGGTCAGACCAGCCGAGGAGATGTTCGCAGAAGTAATCACCGCGCAACCAGAAGAAATACTCCGTCATGTCGCCATAGCCGTGCCGCTGTCCCGGGAAGACGAAATAGTCAAAGCGCTTGTTTGCCTCGATCAGGGCTTTGGCCATCCGTACCGTAGCCGCCGGGTGCACATTGTTGTCGATATCGCCGGTCGTGATGAGCAATTTACCTTTCAGGTTCTTTGCGATATCAGGATTCTTGTCAATCGCATATTTGAAGACAGTCTCCCCTTTGTCGTTGACTTCTTCCTTCACCCCGTGGTGTTTTTCGCTCCACCACCGGTTGTAGATGTTGTTTTCGTGGTTGCCTGAAGAGGAGACAGCCACCTTGAAAAAATCGGGATAAACCAGCATGGCCGCCGTGGACATGAAGCCTCCCCCTGAGTGGCCGAAGATCCCGACACGGTCGATGTCGATGAAATCGTGCCTGTCTGCAAGTTGTTCAGCTGCATATTTTTTGTCCGCCAGCCCATAGTCCCGGAGGTTGCCATATCCGTAGTTATGGTACCATTTTGACCTGTCCGGATGACCGCCACGATTGCCGATCGTCACGACGATAAATCCGAATTGCGCCAGCCTGTCCAGGCGGTTCATCCTGGTGGAAAAGGACTTGTTTACGGCCTCCGTCTGCGGGCCGGGATACACATATTCAATCAGGGGATACTTCCTGGTGGAATCGAAATCAAAGGGTTTGTACATCACGCCATAGAGATCGGTGATCCCGTCGGCAGCCTTGACCGAATAAGGCTCCGGGAAGCGGTAGTTTGCGGCATGCAAAAGAGAAAGGTCCGTTTCTTCAAGGACCATGACACCGCGTCCCCGGTTGTTTCTGAGCTCGGCCCTGGGCGTTGTGTTTACCCGGCTGTAGTTATCCACAAACCAGTTCATCCCGTCATCCATATCTGTGCTGTGATTAAAATTGCCCGGATTCAGCAGCGTCAGGCCGGTTCCATCAAAATTGACCCGGTACAAATGCATGTAATAGGGATCCTCCCCGTCCTCCCGGCCGTTTGCCGTGAAATACAATACCCGGTTTTTGGAATCAATCCCCTCAATTTCGTCGCAATGGAATGGCCCGCGTGTGATCTGGTTTTTCAGGTTGCCCTCGGCGTCATACAGGTAAAAGTGTGCCCAGCCGTCACGCTCTGACCAGTGGATGTATTCATTCCCTCCGTCTACAAGTCCCAGTGGACGCAATTCGATATAGGTGTTCAAACGCTCCTCGATCAATGTGGTGATTTCCCCTGTTTCTGTTGAGGCGTAACAGATATCGATGCGTTTGAGGTCGCGGCTTGTGCGGGTGAAATAAAGCCGGTCATTGTTCGGTGCCAGCCAGTAATCCCAACGCATGTCATCATCACGGGAGACCTTCTTCCGCGGCGCCTCGATGATGGAATATGTCTGATCCTTGAAGGTGAAGGTGTCCTGTTCAATCTGGAGCCTCTCCTTTGACGGGAAGTCAAATACAAAGAGTTCGGCCTGTGCAGCCTCCTTTTCGCCGGCCATATGGTATTTGTACGTTTCCAGCCGTGGACGTGGCTGGGCCGTGTTGTCGAGCACCCACAGGTCCTTTACCTTCCGCTGGTCCTGGCGGATCAATGCAAATTTCATCCCGTCAGGCGACCAGGTGACATTGACCTGTTTGCGCTTGTCCTTGTCCTTCTCAAGCTCGACATTGTCTACACCACGGTTTCTCCCGCCAAAGCTGTAGTTTTCCTCTCCATCCGTCGTCCACTGTTGCTCCACGATCGTGGAATCCTTTTCGTCCTTTTTCGCTTTCAGGTAGTTTTCCCAGTCCATCCACCAAAGGTTGTGGTGCTTTGAAAACAGGACATAAGAAGAATCAGGCGAGACGGCAGCCCAGTCCCTGTCTTTTTTCTTTTTTTCGAAATCCTCGACCAGGCGAACCTCCTTGCTTTCAAGGTCGTATTCAAAATGCCAGACTTTGGCGACCATTTTGGGTTTCTTTTTCTTCTTGTCTTCAGAGTCTTGCTCTTTCTCCATATCGTCCTCTTCATCATCATCTTCTTCCTCTACCTCCACGAGCTTGCTCTTGACCTCCCACTGCAAGGTTTTTTCTGCATTGATGAACTTCAGCTTTTCAATGAACAGGTGTTTTGCATCAAAAGGGTCGCCGGTCAGGCGAGACATTTCGGCAGCAATAAAGGTACGGTCAAACAAGTCCTCCTTTGTTCCTTTTACTGGGTCTACGAGATACCAGTTTTTTCCCTCTGAAGTTTCGTACATGTACCAAAAACGGTTGCTCATTTTCAGCCAGTGTGGTGATACGGATGTGGAGAAAACCATTTTTTCCAGGTGGTCTGGTGAAAAGCGGGCCGCAAGCGCATAGTTCGGCCTGACCTCATTTTGGGAAAAACCCGGCTCCTGTAAGAGCAGGATCAATAAAGCATTAAGGCAGATCAGGAGTATCCTTGATGTACAGGAAATGTGCAATGCTTTCATATCAGGCAAAGATTGGATTGAGAATGGCTACGCATTGTCCTCTGGATCAGGTTCGTCAATATCCACCTGATCTTCAGGCAAGTCCCCGGAAGGCGGTTTATAGTCACTTGTTTCAACAGGGTTCAGGATGAGTTCGTCGAAAACCGTTGTGATCCGCTGGGAAAACAGGAGGAGGTTCCGGAAATCACCGAGCAGGTTGAAAAACAGGATGCTGTTCCGGGTGCCCACCTCGTTTTTCTTGATTCGCTTGATCTGGTTTTTGCGCGTTTCGCGCATCATTTTCACGGTTGGCCGCATGTTCCTGATCACCGCTTCTGCAGCCTCCCGGTCAAGGTTGCTGAAGGTATTTTGGATCAACCCGTAGGAGACCTGAATTTGCTTGTGGATCGCTTCCAGTTCGTCGATCTGTTCTGGCAAGAGCGGTTTGTGGTTGTTGTCAATATGTTCCAGGGTGGTCTTGATGATGCTCATTGTTGACCTGCCCATTTCCTCCACGTAATCGATCACGAGGATGTACAGGTGTCCGGCCTCCAGCTCATGCTCTGGAATGCGTTCCAGGGTCCGACTCGAGTGGTTTTTCAGCTTCTGGATACTGCTGTAGACGGGCTTATACAGGTTATGGATGCGATTCAGGTTTCCGAGGTCTTCAAAAGCGAATGCCTCGATTGCCTGCTCGATGAGGGAACCGTATTCAGTTAAATACTTTTTCAGCTGGGTCGCACACAAATCGATCACCCTTGCCTTTGAGAGCACCCCTTGAGAGAGGCTCTCGTCAAGTGCTGCCTGGGCTTCCAGTTTCTTTGCATGGAAACGATGTGCCTTGTATGCCATGTATCCTGCAAGGAGCAGCATGGCAGCGATGGCATAAATTCCACCGTAATAGAACAACAGGGCCAGGAGAAAGGCTGCCGTAAATGCAGAAAACGCCGTGAAAAACCAGCCACCGATTACAGACAGGACGCCGGATACACGGTACACGGCACTTTCCCTGCCCCATGCACCATCAGCGAGCGATGTGCCCATGAAGACCATAAAAGTAACGTATGTCGTGGACAGCGGCAGTTTCAGGCTGGTCCCGATGGCAATGAGGATACTGGCGACCACAAGCGTCACTGCCGCACGGATCATATCGAATGAGGGGGCGTTCTTGCCCAGGTGTACCTGTTTCCTTGTAAATGGCGTCTCGTCAAACTGCCTGTTTACAAGGATTTTCCACGAATTGGGCATCCGTTCATTCAGGTAGGTTGCTGTGGCGGCAAAATTGCGCACAATCCTGCGAGAAAGCAGAAAGGAAGAAAACCGTTCGTACCCTTCGTCCTGCCTTCCGAGATCGAGAGAGGTCTGGACAACAGAGCGTGCTTTTTTGGAAGTATACAGGGTCAGGACCATGATCAGGCCTGCAAGGAGGAGCATGTAGGTCGGTGTCGGGACCTTTCCGGCCAGGCCATCCATCAGCATCTGATCGGCGCCGGTCCCGGCATTTTCTGCGAAAATGAGATAGGAGTTATACCCTGCAAGGGGCACGCCGATGAAGTTGACCAGGTCGTTGCCTGCAAATGCCATGGCCAACGCAAAAGTGCCCACGAGCACAATTGTCTTCGGGATATCGAGTTTGAGGGTGCGGTTGAGCAGGTACAGGATGATCGTCCATCCAGCAAGGCTAAATAACAGGATCAGGGCGGTCCGCGAGTTGATCATCTCCACAACTGTATCGCTCATAAAGGAAGCGCCTTTTGCCCCCTTGATCAGCATGAAATAGGTGATGGCCGTGATTCCAATCCCGCCCCACAGGGCTCCAAACCGCTTCATTTTTTTCTCGTAATCGAAAGAAAATAGCAATCGGTTGAAATATTGAACAACCACGCCGAAGGTAAAAGCGATGATCACGGACAGGAAGATGCCCGAGATGATGGCCAGGGCTTTCCCGGAATTGATGTATTCATAGATGCTCAGTGCATTGGGATCAGAATAGACCTTGATCACAGACAAGGCAACTGCTGCACCTAATAGCTCGAAGACAATGGAAACAGTCGTGGATGTCGGCATGCCGAAGGTATTGAAGGTGTCCAGCAAGATGACATCCGTGACCATGACCGCAAGGAAAAGAATGATGATCTCTGAGAAATAGAAATATTCCGGGTGGAAAATCCCCTTTCGAGCGACCTCCATCATACCACTTGAGAATGTGGCTCCAAACAGGACACCCAGTGCGGCTACGGCGATGATCACCTTGAACGAAGCCGCTTTTGATCCGACGGCTGAATTCAGGAAATTCACAGCATCGTTGCTCACCCCGACCACCAGGTCGGAGATGGCAAGGATAAATAAAATGATCACAAGGACCAGGTAAAATGTGAGCATATGCCTGAACTTGGCCGCTAAAGGTATTGATTTTTCCGTGTACTCTATTCCCCGGACGATATTTCTTCGATCGCTTCTGAAGGCGGAAAGAAGCCCTTATATTGGACGTTTTATTTCACGTATCGGATTGCCACTTATGAAAGGTTTTTCATTTACAAATCATGAATTGCATTCGATTGACAACAGGGATAACCTGAAAGCTTTCCTGGCTGACAAGGATGTGAACCTGCAGGAGATCCTAGTCTATAACCAGTATAAAACTGAGCTGCGCCAGCTCCAGATCGAGCTTCTGAAACTGCAAAACTGGATCCTGAAGCACAGGAAGCGTGTTGTGGTTGTATTTGAAGGGAGGGATGCGGCAGGGAAAGGTGGGGCGATCAGGCGATTTGCACGCTACCTGAATCCCCGGTCCATGCGCCTTGTGGCCCTGAACAAGCCCAATGATATTGAACGGGGACAGTGGTATTTTCGCAGGCACGTCAAGGTCCTGCCCAACCCGGGCGAGATCGTATTCTTTGACCGAAGCTGGTACAACCGCGCCGTGATCGAGCCGGTTATGGGCTTTTGTTCTCAGGATGAATACCAGGAATTTATCCGCCAGGTCCCCGAGTTCGAACACATGCTTTTTGAAAACGGGGTGGACATCATCAAGTTCTGGTTTTCGATCACCAAGGAAGAGCAGAACAAGCGTTTTGAGTCGCGCAGGAAAGACCCGCTCAAGCAATGGAAATTGAGCCCAGTGGACAAGAAGGCCCAGAGCATGTGGCATGAAGTCACGCATTACAAAGAAGAGATGTTCAGCAGGACACACACGAGTTATGCACCCTGGATCATTATCAAGACCAATGACAAGAAGCAGGCACGCCTGGAATCCATCAGGTATGTGCTTTCGCGCTTTGAATACGATGGAAAGGAACAGGCCAGGACAGTCATTTACCCGGACCCGAATGTCGTACAGAGGTTTCACCGGTCCATGCTGCGGCACTGATCCCGGTTTGATCAATGAAAATGATGAAGTGAATTTGAGCCAATGAGAAATTACACAAAGGAAGAAATCAGGCTCCTGAGCGGAACCCGCGGGCTGCGCTACCTGCTGGATAATGATCCGCCCAACCTGGAAAAAGCCTTGCGAAAACTAAAGTTCAAACGAGACCTGAATCAAATGCAGGTTGACCTGATACAGCTCCAGAACTGGGTCGTGGAAAACCAGAAACGGTTGCTCCTCATTTTTGAAGGCACTGAATTTGCCGGCAAGGGAGGGATGATCCGCTCAATCGTGGAGCACCTGAATCCCAGGTCGGTGCGGGTGGTGGCCCTGCCAAAGCCATCAGAAAGGGAAGCGGGCCAGTGGTATTTCCAGCGGTATGTCAACCAGCTGCCCGAGCGTGGTGAAATTGTGCTCTTTGACAGGAGCTGGTACAACCGGGCCATTGTCGAACCGGTGAATGGTTTTTGCACCAGGAAGCAGTACAACCGGTTTATGAGCGAGGTGAACCATTTTGAGAATATGCTCTATAATGACGGGATCCACCTGTTCAAGATCTTTATTTCCATTACCAAAAAGACCCAGGCAAAGCGCATCGACATGATCAAGGAAAACCCGCTCCGCCGTTGGGAGCTTTCCCCTGTTGACCTGAACGCCCAGAAAAACTGGAACAGGATGAAGCGGTACGAGAAGAAAATGTTCGATCAGACCAACACGAAAAAGATCCCGTGGATCGTGGTCGATGGGAATGATGCCTACAAGGCAAGGCTTGAAATGATCCGGATCCTCCTGGGCAAAATGCATATCCACTCACGCAAGAAATGAAAGTTCCAGGATGTAAGACGATGAAAATCCGTGGCCTTTTGTCCTGGCAAAATAAAACCCCGGTATCAGGAAGTGGCCATACAGAACTTGCCGGCCCCCGGAAATCCAAGGAGGGGATACTCATGTAAAAGATTTCTGAAGTTTGCTTCCTCTGTGCCAAGGAACACACAATCTCTAATGAAAATTAGTCATCTTTGCCCGGCTTATAAAGAATTCGATCATCTTCAGAAACAGGAAGTTATGCACAATTCCAGGTTGTTCTTTTCTCTGATATTCCTTTTTATTTCGTCGCTCACGGTTGGGGCACAGCAGGAGCCCCCCAAACTTGTGGTGGTGTTGACCGTGGACCAGATGCGTGCAGAATACCTGGTGCGCTACCAGGACAAGTATGGAGAGAACGGATTCAGGCGGATGCTTGAAAACGGATACAATTTCAGGAATGCCCATTTTCCATATGTGCCCACGGAAACGGGGCCCGGGCATGCGGCCATTCATACAGGTGCGGTGCCCGCTGTATCCGGGATCATCGGGAATGGCTGGTATGACCGGAGCATGGGCAGATCCGTCAATGTGGTGAGCGGGAAGGAGAAATACAACACGGTCGGGGCATCGGATACCCTCGGTGTAGGCAAAGCCGGCCCTGATTTCATGCTGGTGACCACCATTGGTGATGAGTTCAAGAAAGCCTCACAGTTTCGCTCCAAAACGATTTCTGTATCGATCAAGGACAGGTCAGCCATCCTGAGCGGAGGGCATACTTCTGACGGGTCCTACTGGTATGATGGACTGACGGGCCATTTTGTGACCAGCACCTACTATACGGAATCCCTGCCCAAATGGGTTGAGGACTTTAACGAAAGCGGGCTTGTGGATTCCCTTTCCCGGAAGGTCTGGGACCTGAGCCTGCCCATTGAAGCATACACCGAAAGCCGGTCCGATGACAACACGTTTGAATATAAATTGAGGGGAAAAAAGGCTCCGGTCTTCCCGTATGATCTGGGGGCGATGAATGAGGGATTCGATTCGTATTTCCTGTTGCCCTATTCGCCTTACAGCAATGACCTGCTGGCTGAATTTGCGAAAAATGCGATCGTGGAGGAGAAGCTTGGTAAGGATGAGCTCACAGATATGCTGGCGATCAGTTTTTCCGCAACGGATATTTCGGGACATGCGTTCGGGCCGTACTCTGTCGAAATCGAGGATATGTACCTGAAACTCGACCAGACGATTGCAAGCCTGATGGATTTCCTGGATGCCGAAGTCGGGGAAGGAGAGTATATCCTTGTCCTGACTGCAGACCACGGGGCCACGGCCGCACCCAAATACCTCCGGTCGAAGAAACTCCCGGGCGGCGTCAGCAATATGGATGCCCTGAATTTTATGTCAAACCTGCGTGTCAGGGAGGTCTTTGGCATCGATACGGCTGTCCTTTATGTGACCAAGGATGCGATCTATCTTGACCGCGAAAAGGTCGGTGACAGGGACACATACGAAAAGGTGACGGAAGAACTGAAAACATTCCTGGAAGAAATGGAAACCATTTTGAGCGCCTATACCCGTGAAGATATGGAGCAATACGGCGGCAATTCGCCAGACCATTTCAAGTTGCTCCAAAACTGCTTTTTTCCCTCGAGGTCGGGTGATGTGTTTTATATCAGCAGGCCGGGATGGCTCGGTTTGTCACCGCGAATTGCCACCAGTCACGGATCACCATTTTCGTATGATACACATGTACCCATTGTTTTTTACGGAAAAAACATTCCTGCCGGCAGTACGGTGCGCAAAGTGACAGTCACCCAGATCGCTTCCTCGCTGTCCTTTTTATGTGATGTGATGCTGCCAAGCGGGAGCACCGGCGAAGTACTGACTGAATTGTTTGAATAACCTGCCCCGGCCTGTTGGTTTGATGAAATTCATGTAATTTCAGAGCCAACAGAATCTGAAGCACATGCAAGCAGGCCGGAGGTATACGTTTTTTCAAACTGCAAACTGGACGCGCAAATACATCCTGTTATTCCTGATCTGGGATACCATCCCTGTAAGCCTGTACTTTTTTTTCGGAATCGAATGGGTGGTGATTCCCTGGCAGCCCCTTTCGCTGATCGGTATTGCCGTCGCTTTTTACCTGGGCTTTAAAAACAACTCTTCCTATGACAGGCTTTGGGAAGCCCGGAAGATCTGGGGCGGGATTGTGAATGCTTCCCGTTCATTCACTGTGATGGCAAGGGATTTTATCAACAACGATGAAGCAGTGCAACAGCTGAGCAATGATCAACTCATGGAGATCCGGAAAAAAATTGTCCACCGCCATGTGGCCTGGTTGCACGCCCTGGCCATTGAAATGCGGAAGGTGAAGAAATGGGAGCATGACAACCGGAAAGAAAAGCGGTTGCGCAAGATGCTCGGTGTGGAATACAGTGAAACACAATTTGACCGGGTGCGCAACATGCTTTCAGAAGCGGATTTTGACTATGTGATGTCTAAGGGGAACCGGTCATCCCACCTGCTCAGTGTCCAGTCAAAAGATTTGATGCAATTGCGCAGGAAGGGGATCATTGAGCACTTCAGGCACTTGCAAATGCAGGAGATGATCACGGAATTTTATACCCTGCAGGGAAAATCGGAGCGGATCAAGAACTTTCCTTTTCCCAGGCAATATGCCACGGTCAATTATTTTTTTGCCGTCATTTTCATCCTGCTTCTTCCGTTTGGCATGCTGGATATTTTCATTGAGAAAGGCACACAGTTCTGGCTTTGGATGTCCATCCCTTTTTCCGTGATTGCTTCCTGGGTTTTCTGGATGATGGAAATGATCGGCGAATACAGCGAGAACCCTTTTGAAGGGTTGTACAATGATGTGCCGATCACCAATATTGCAACGGGCATTGAGATCGATATCCGGCAAATGCTGGATGAGGAGGACCTTCCGGACCCGGTCGTTCCGCTTGGCAAAATGGAATTGTTGATTTAGCACCCGGACTTTGTTGCATTCAGGATATTGCATTGCTTCAATGAGCTTTTAATACCTGCCTGATCAGAATAGTAGATTCAGACTTCCAAAATCACTATCTTCAATAAAACATTCAGAAAAATGATCCTTGATAATTCAATTACCCAAACAAAGGAGACCCAGTCTACGATCACACCGGCTCATGCGCTGGAAATGCTCAGGCGAGGCAATGAACGTTTCATACAGGATGCCCCCATCAACCGGAATTTCAGCGTGCAGGTCAGCCAGACGGCGACCGGACAGTTTCCCTTTGCCTGTATCCTGAGCTGCATTGATTCCAGGATCCCCACAGAGATCATTTTTGACCAGGGGATCGGTGATATCTTCAACGCGCGCATTGCCGGCAATTTTGTGAATGAGGATATCCTCGGAAGCATGGAGTTTGCCTGCAAACTGGCCCATTCCAAGCTGATCGTGGTCATGGGGCATACATCCTGCGGAGGTGTCAAAGGAGCCTGTGACAGGGCAAAACTTGGCAACCTGACCCAAATGGTGGACAAGATCTACCCTGCTGTGGAAGCAACAAGAACGGAACCGGGAGAAGATCGCAGTTCCAAAAATATTGCCTTTGTGAACCGCGTTGCTGAAAAAAATGTGGAACTGACCATAGAGAAGATCAAGCGGCACAGCCCTGTCCTGTTTGATATGTACACGCAGGGTGAGATCGATATTGTCGGGGCCATGTATGATGTCACATCAGGAAAGGTGACATTCATGTGATCATTTTGTATGCTTCTTAAAACCCCGGTTACGGATGCAAAAGAGATTCGGTTTTGATTTTTCCCATTTCAGGGGTGATTTGTTTGGCGGAATCACAGCAGGGATCGTCGCGCTGCCCCTGGCCCTTGCATTCGGATTACAGTCCGGCATGGGCGCTGCTGCCGGTTTATACGGCGCGATTTTCATCAGTTTCTTTGCGGCCTTGTTCGGGGGGACCAATACCCAGATCTCTGGCCCAACAGCGCCGATGACAGCAGTGACCATGGTCATGGTTGCGGGTATCCTGGCGGTAAATGAAGGCGATATGGCACGTGCGCTGCCTGCCATCCTGCTGGTGTTCATCCTGGCCGGACTGCTGCAAATCGTCATGGGATTCCTCAAGTTGGGCCAGTACATCAGGTATATCCCCTATCCTGTCGTGTCGGGATTCATGACCGGCATTGGTGTGATCATTATCATCACGCAGCTCTTGCCGTTGATGGGATATTATCCGAAAGAAGATGCCGAATATGTGGATCAATTTATGGCATTGGCAGAAGAACGGATCCTTGATGGATTCCTCCATGATGAAGGAAAGGAGGATATCCTGAATCTGGAGGACTTTGAAGAAACGGTCAGGAGAGCCGGGGAAATCACACAGGAAGAAATCCGGAAAGAAGCTGAAATTCTTGCAGCGAACAATGCCGCAGGGGTGATTGGCTCACTCAGGATCATGGACAGGTCAATGCGCCATATAGACTGGGCAGCCGTTGTGTTGGGCCTGGCCACAATTCTCATCATCTATGGTTTTCGGTTGATCACAAGGAAGATCCCAAGTACACTTGTTGCGCTCCTGCTTGTGACACTGGTTGCCTTTTTCTTCCTCCCGGAATACCGCACAATCGGCCTTATCCCGAGCGGGTTTCCAAAACCCAGGATAGAGATTTTTGGATCTTTTGATTTGTCTCGGATCACACCTTACCTCTTTACGGCACTTTCACTCGCCATCCTTGGCTCAATCGATTCATTGCTGACATCAGTGGTGGCGGACAATATGACGAAAACCCGGCACAACCCAAACCAGGAACTGGTCGGGCAGGGGATCGGAAACAGCATTGCTGCCCTTTTCGGCGGGCTTCCCGGAGCTGGTGCCACAATTCGAACGGTCGTGAATATCCAGGCCGGGGGAAAAACGAAACTTTCCGGTATGGTGGCAGGCCTTCTCCTGCTTGTCGTCCTCCTTTCACTGGGCCCACTTGCCTCCAGGATACCGGCAGCCGTCTTAGCTGGTATTCTCATCACGGTCGGGATTGGCGTGATGGACTACCGGGGCCTGAAGCACATCCGCCAGTGGCCGATTTCGGAAGTGATCGTTATGCTGCTTGTACTAGTACTGACGGTGTTTGTCGGGTTGATTGAAGCGGTGCTTGCCGGCCTGATCCTTTCGAGCCTCCTTTTTATGAAGAGTATAGCCGATGTCGTGGATCACAGGACCGAATCCACACCGCTCATTGAGTTCTCAAGGGAGATCCCATGGAGTGATGAAGGAAACATCCTAGAAAAGCTTGGCGACAAAGTGTATATCAAACACCTGGATGGCCCGCTGTTTTTTGGGTTCGCATCCAGGTTTCAGGAAATGATCAAGTCGATCCCGGAGGTCAGGGTGGTGGTCATCCGCATGGACAAGGTACCCTATATCGACCAGTCTGGGTTTTATGCCATGGAAGAGGCTGTGCTGGACTTGCAGGCGCTAAGGATCAAAGTGGTTTTTACGGGACTGCATGGCCAGCCAAAAGAGATGTTTGAGCTTTTCAACCTGGTTCCCGGCCTTGTGGGTCGTGAATACTGCTTTGATGATTTTCCTTCTGCCGTCAAATGGCTTAAAGGGTACCTGGAGGAATTCCACATGGATACTGAATGAAGTTTTTCTATTCTCCCTCCTCATCGTTTTTTTCAGGATGTGTATTCCGGTATTTGAAGGTGAAGACACCCATGTTAGCAGGTAGATCATGCGATTTATTGATCATTGTCATTGACAAGGGTACCCTTTCAGTGGAACTTTCCGGCGCTAACTAATGGAAATGGATCATGTATAAAGAACTTGTTTCACATATCCGCATCGTCAAAAAACCGGAACGCACCCTTGCTTTTGTCAGGAATACCGGTCCTTACATGGGGGACCAGGCCCTTTTTGAAAGGCTTTTCTCCAAAGTGATCAGGTGGGCGAGGGGGCACGACCTGATGAAACCCGACCTTGAGGCGATTTCGATTTATCATGATGATCCGGATCACACAGCTCCTGAAGAGCAACGGATCAGTGTGGGCATCACTGTTCCAAAAGGCACAAAACCGGATGGAGAGATCGAGATCATGCATATTCCGGCCGGTGATTTTGTCGTCGGATCATTTGAGATCTATCCCGATGAATACGGCAACTGCTGGAAGGAGGTCATGGACTGGATCCCGGAAAACGGGAGAAAGGCCACCCCCGGTCCGATGTACGAATGCTACCGGAACGATCCGAACACACATCCCCTCGGAAAGCATATCGTGGATATTTGCGTGCCTGTAAATGAATGAATATTCCAGGACCCGGTTTCAAATATATGCCTGAATGAGGTATCTGTGACGTGGATTACAAATGACTTTCCCGAAAGGGGATAAGTTTGTGATACAAAATTGAAAGCAGATGTCGAACAAGAAGAAAGTAAGTTTTAAGGATGTCGTGAGGAGGGATGGTCTCACGCTTGTGGATTTTTCAGCTGAGTGGTGCGGTCCTTGCAGGGCGATGGCCCCAATCTTGCGGCAGGTGGCAGGCAAGGTGGATGACAGCGTGAAGATCATCAAGGTTGATGTGGACAAGAACAGGAAACTTGCCCAGAAACTGAATATCATGGGTGTCCCGACCTTTGTACTCTATAAAAAAGGAAAGATCGTATGGCGCCAATCCGGTATGCAGTCGGCAAAAACACTACTGGCCCTTTTTGAAAAGTATCAGTCCCCGCAAGAAGTGAAATAGGGGACCAAACGTTTTATATCAGTGTATTCATTGAGAATGCGAGTGACTCCCGTTGGCAGAGTGTTGTCGATGGGAGTTTTTCTTTTTTAAGGTTATAAGGTTATAAGGTTATAAGGTTATA
>JARQTN010000134.1 GCA_029976695.1 Lewinellaceae bacterium | reverse complement strand
CCTCGGTCCACATCCACGGGCGTTGCGTAGCCTGGCACAGATCCGATACCGGTGATCTGCTCTTCCATGGCCGGGACCAGTTCTTTCATTTTCAGCAATGCCTGGAGTTTGTTCTGGTTGACCTCCATATCCCCGCGCACGATCGCCATGACCACTTTCTCCTCTCCTTCAATGGAACCGGCATAAAAGACAACTTTGCCGCACTGGGCATTCGTGATGCCAAGGAACCCGGAGACATCATCGATCGTCTTTGTTCCTGGTGTGTGTACTTTTTCCATTGGAAGCAGCGGAGATTCTGCAGGTACCGGTTTTTTCATGGTGGCCACTTCCCTGTTGGCGCGGTAACCGGTATTATTACATATAAAGATAGTGTCTTCGCCCATGTCCGTGATGTACATGAATTCATGCGCCATGCGGCCGCCCATCATCCCGACATCGCTTTCAATGGCCATGACCGGCAGCCCGACGCGCCTGAAGATCCGCTCATAGGCCCTGAACTGGGCATCGTACTGTATTTGGAGACCTTCCCAGCTTGTATCTAAAGAATAAGCATCTTTCATCACGAATTCGCGCACGCGGATCAGCCCGCCACGCGACCTGGCTTCATCCCTGAACTTGGTCTGGATCTGGTATACGAGTTTTGGCAGCTGCCGGTAAGAACTCACGTCCGTGGCTGCGATTGAAGCGACCACTTCTTCATGCGTCATGGCCAGTACCATGTCCCTTTCCGCCCTATCCCGGAAGCGGATCAGTGAGGCATCCACATTGTCGTAGCGGCCGGTCTTCTTCCAGAGCTCTGCCGGGTGGACGACCGGCATGCTGATCTCTGCGCCGCCGGCCCTTTCCATTTCCTCGCGGAGGATTTGTTCAATTTTCCGGAATGTCCGTTGCGCTAAGTGCATGCTGGAAAATATACCGGCAGCCAGAGGGCGAATGTAGCCCGCCTGGATGAGCAGGTCCTGTGACGGGATGCCGTAGGTGCTGGAAGCTTCTTTTCGCGTGGTGGCGAGGAGTTGGCTGAAGCGCATGGTGTATCATTTGTCGGGCTGTCACCCTGCAGCGTGACACGCTGCAGGGTGACAGCCCGCGTGCCGTGTACCGTTTTCGTTAATAATTTGTAATCTTTCGGGGGTATTGTTGTCCTGGTAGAAAAATCTTCTCACATTCTTACACTTCTTCCTACCGCTTCCTCTTGTTCTTCACATAGATCAGCTTCCGACGGCCGGAGCTTTCGCGCGTCTCGATCTCAAACTCCTTCGTCGAACTGAATAGCGGAGTCAGTTTCTGGAAACCATAGTTCCGCGGGTCAAAATTGGGCTGTTTCTTCTGCAGCAAGCTCCCGACATCCCCCAGGAACGCCCACCCGTCCTCATCAGCCGCATCATCGACTGTCGTGCGCATCAGCCGTAATACCTTCGGGGTGATCTTGGCGAAAGACTGTTTTTTCGGCCTCGGGGCCCTCTGTGGTTTTGTGTTGTCTTCCTCTTCGTCGTCATCATCATTATCGTGCAGGATCTCCAGGTAGATAAACCTGTCGCACGCCACGATAAAAGGGTCCGGCGTTTTCTTTTCCCCCAGCCCGTATACCTTCATGCCGGTTTCCCGGATCCGGGTCGCCAGGCGGGTGAAGTCGCTGTCGCTTGATACGATACAGAAACCATCCACTTCTCCGGAATACAGGATGTCCATCGCATCGATGATCATCGCGGAGTCGGTCGCATTCTTTCCCCGTGTATAACTGTATTGCTGGATTGGTGTGATGGCATGCTCAAGAAGGACATTTTTCCACTTCCGCTGGTACCTGGACGTCCAGTCGCCATAAATCCGTTTGATGGTCGGGTTGCCGTACTTGGCAATTTCCTCAATCATCTCCTTCATATATTTTGCCGGGATATTGTCCCCGTCAATCAGAACGGCCAATTTGATATCTGATGCCATATATTCAGTTTCCCACGAAGGTAGTTTTTCTTGCGCGGAAAACTGTGGTGCAGCCGTGCCGGATCAGTTGATCAGTCAAATTCGGAGTAAAGTGTTCTTCCGTCGTATTCAACTTTTGCCAGGTGGATCGTCCGGCTTGTCGGATCAAGCGGTGTCCAGTGCTTCGGGTATGTGAATACCACTTTTGTTCTTATCAACTCCTGGCGCATGGATTCCAGGACCAGTCCGTGTTCCAGCCCCCGGTTGATGTAATAGGTTTTATTATCGCCTTCCAGTTTAAAGACGATATCCTTTTCCCCGCCTTCAAAAAGACCTGTCACGACCCCAGTGGTTACTTCACATTCCTCTTCCGGAATGGCCGGAACAGGGCGAAGTGCCAGAACGGAAAACAGGATGAGGAACATTCCGGTGAGATACAATATGATCTTCTTCATTTACAATGGTTTCAACTTCGCTATAAACGCTATGGAAGCGTAGATATTTTTTCCTCAAACCGAAGGCCTGATGTGATTTACAGCATTTTGCTATTCACTTACACCCTTCATATCTGACTTCTAACGCGTCGTTAAAACCCTGATTGCCTTCTTTAATTCATCTCAATGCGCAAGTTCACACCAAATTCCATGAAGCATTTCCCAAGGTATCGGTATCTTTAGTTCTGAAAGAGATCAGAATTTGTATACAAAAGACCTTACGTCAAGTTGGTGGATTTGTTTGGTTCTATTGTGTATTTCCGGTATTGGCACAATACATGCACAACTCCAGTACGGCCAGTCGACTTACCATATCGAAACGCTTACGATCGAAGACGGCCTGCCATTCCGGGATGTCACGGCGATCGACCAGGATGCAGACGGTCTGATGTGGTTCGGGACGACCCAGGGCCTGATCCGCCACGATGGGTACCGGTTCAAATTGTACAACAGTGATCGTGAGAACCCTTATTATATCCCGGAAGAAGCCATTGGTGTAAATGGGATTGCCTGTACCAAAGATCAGGAACTCTGGTACCTGGGGCACAGCACATTATTCCTGCTAGACACGAAAACAGACGAGGTACGGGAGTTCGGGCCGGAGAACGGGGTTGAGGGAAATGTCCTGGCATTACTGCAGGACAATGAGGAAAACCTCTGGATCGTCACGGATAATTTCTTTACCAGGCAGCTCCCGTCCCAGCCGGCAAAACAGTTCCTGCTCAAACAGGTCAGCCGGGATTCTTTCGCGATCATGTACTCGGTACCACGCAATACATCCGGAATAACCAACCTGGCGAAAGGCCCGGACCAGACAATCTGGTGGAGTACCATTACAGCAGGTCAGCTGGCATTCTCAATGGAAGGCCAGTTATTGCAATCCATGCAACCGGACCCCGATGTTGTGCCCGGTCAGTCCATGAACCCCGGTTTTCCTTTTTTCAATACTGACAAGGAAATGTATTTTATGACCGGCCTGGATGAGGTCTGGAAATACGCAAAAGACGAAGATAAATTCAAGTCTATTTTTAAGGGGGAAGAAATCTTTTATACCGCAAAACAGGATGATTCAGGGAATGCATGGTTTGGTTCAGCCCGCTCAATATATCTCTACACGCCCGAAGGCACCGTCCACGATATGACACCATTCATCAGGCAGCACCTGGCATTCGGGGAAACGCACCAGTTTTTTCTCGACCAGCGGGGTCTTTTCTGGATCGCTACTGATTTCGGCCTGGTGAAACTGAAACCAAAGGGACGGTTTTTTGACCCGTTTTTGAATACGGATGAAGAAAACCTGAGCAGCACCATGCGCGGGTTCATCGAGACAGCTGACGGATCGGTCATCGTCATGAACGAATACGAAAGGCAGCTGTACAAGATCCTGCCCAATAACGAGGTATCCCGGTTTTACCTTTCCAACGACAAGGGAAAAAAAGAAGCATCGGTACTGAATGCAGCACGGTTTTTTGTGACGGACAAAGACCGGAAATTTGCCTACACGGCCAATCAATACCTGGTCAGGATAGACCTTGAGAATGGATCCTGTTTTGTCGATACATCATTTTCCCCATATCCGAACGTGCGTTCACTGAATCCGATTGCACAATTGAATGATGGAAGACTGGTCGCAGGGCACACCTTGTCCACTTTGCAAATCTACGATCCGGAGACCCGTGAGACGGCCAGCCTCTTTGCCGATCCGGCCGCTCTGCCAAATATTGAAAATGTGCGCTTCCTGCTCGAAAGCAAAGAACCGAATGTCATCTGGATCGGCACACACGAGAATGGCGTGTACAAAGCCCGCATTGGCGGGAATATCCTGATGCAATTAGCTACACATACAAATCCGGCTATCCTGAAAGATGCTGTCCTGGTGATCCATGAAGCACCTGACACCTCGCTTTGGATCGGGACCTTTGGCGGGGGACTTTCACATTTCCAGCCAAAGACGAATACAGTCACGAATTACGGTGTGACTGAGGGCCTGGCAGATCCAAACGTCGTCGGGATACTGCCCGAGTCAGATTCTATCCTTTGGGTCAGCACATATAACGGACTGTCCAGGTTCAACACGCGGCAGGTATCCTTTCAAAACTTCACTGTTGAGGACGGCCTGACACATAACGAATTCAATTATGCCTCTTATCTCAGGGACAGCAATGGCCGGTTTTATTTCGGGGGGATGAACGGGTTCATCCGGTTCGAACCGGGCGTCAGGTTCGATCAAAACCCGTATCCGGCACCCATTTTCTCATATTACACAAAATATGATCAACGCAAGAACGAGGCAATCCAATTTGACCTGTTGCAGAGTGGCGTGGACAGGCTGACCATCACGCCCGATGATGCGTATGTCGATATCCACTGGACGATGACCAGCTATTTCAACAACAGTGAAAACCGGTATTATGCAAAACTGGAAGGGCTCGATGA
>JARQTN010000133.1:10726-20254 GCA_029976695.1 Lewinellaceae bacterium | reverse complement strand
GGAAAAGAAACGGAATGAATATGACGATTTCTTTTCTGATCAGACTTCCTGAACAAGATTCACTACTTTCATTGCATGTTTATGCTTTCCTATTTGCTGGCAGGCGCGTACATCTTTGTCCAGGCAGCTTATGTGTTTCACTGGAGAAGGCTGCCCGGGATTTCTCCGGTTCAGAATGATGTGAACACACTGCCGGTTTCTGTGATCGTGGCAGCACGCAATGAGGAAAACCATATCCTGGATTGCCTCGCCTCCCTGGTAAATCAGTCATACCCGGAAGAGCTGCTTGAAATTATCGTTGTCGATGACCATTCAGAGGATCGCACATATGAACTGGCTGCCCTTCAATCCCCTCGGGTAAAAGTCTTTTCACTGGAGAAGGAACGCATTGAAGGGGGCAAGAAAAACGCCCTTCGATTCGGCACTGCAAAGTCTTCGGGTCACTGGATCATCACGGTGGATGCAGATTGCACGCTCAATCCCGAGGCGGTATCCGCTTCCGTGCAGGCTCATCATCAAGCAGGCTATAAACTGGTCACAGGACCTGTCCTGATTGAAAAGGCTGAAACGCCGCTGGAGGATTTCCAGTCCTGTGAACTTGCCGGGCTGATGCTCATTACCGGGAGCGGATATCAATCCGGATGGCATGCATTGGCAAATGGTGCCTTTCTCTCCTTTGAAAGAAATGCTTATGATGCTGTCCAAAGGGAAGGGGCTCATGACCAGTATGCCTCGGGAGATGATATGTTCCTTGCAGAGGCCATCGAAACGGAGTTTCCCGGACAGACCGGATTTTTGAAACATCCGACCGCGCGCGCAGTGACTCAGGCTGAGCCGGACTGGAATTCGTTTTTACGCCAGCGCAAGCGCTGGGCTTCCAAGAACCGGCATCTGAAAAACAAAAGGATCAATTTGATCTGGGGCTTTCAATGGGTCTACAGTATGGCGCTATGCATGGGCCTGTTTGCCAGTTTGTTCCTTCCAGGGGGTTGGTGGATGGTCTTTCTGGTCATGTTGGCTGGAAAATGGATTGGAGACCTGTTGTTACTGCGCTCTGCATTGTCTTTCTTTAGATTGAAATTTTCATTTGCCCGATTTTTAATTGCCGAAATATTCCAGGTTACCTATATCCTTATTGTTGGTTTTTGGGTCCTGTCGGGAGGCGGAACATACAGATGGAAGGGGCGGCGCGTCCAATAAAAAAGTCCCGCTGAATTCAACGGGACTTTCTGAATTTTCTTCCGACAACGATGTCAAACATCCACGTTAGCGTATTTTGCATTTTCTTCGATAAAAGCACGCCGGGGTGGTACATCATCGCCCATCAGCATGGAGAAAACGCGGTCTGCCTCGAGGGCATCCTCAATGGTGACGCGGCGCAGGATACGTGTATCCGGATCCATCGTCGTCTCCCAAAGCTGTTCGGCATTCATTTCTCCAAGACCTTTGTAGCGCTGGATCTTGATTTTGCCCTCGGCCTCTGCTCCGCCAAAATTTTGTACGACCTGTTTCCTCTCTTCTTCATTCCAGCAATACACTGATGATTTCCCTTTTGACACCCGGTAAAGTGGGGGTGCTGCAATGAACAGGTGTCCTTCCTCGATAATCGGTATCATGTACCTGAAGAAAAAGGTCAGGATGAGGGTGACAATGTGGCTTCCGTCGACATCCGCATCACACATGATGATGATCTTGTGGTACCGCAGCTTTTCGATGTTGAGGATACGCTCACCGTCCTTTTCTTCAATACTGACACCCAGGGCGGTGAAAATATTCTTGATCTCCTCGTTTTCATAGATCTTGTGCTCTAGCGCTTTTTCCACATTGAGGATCTTGCCCCGGAGTGGCATGATGGCCTGAAATTTCCTGTCCCTGCCCTGCTTGGCCGTTCCCCCGGCACTATCACCCTCCACGAGGAAGATTTCTGAATCTGCAGGATTTCGCGAACTGCAGTCCGCGAGTTTGCCCGGAAGTCCTGTTCCGGTCAGGACATTCTTGCGCTGGACAAGCTCTCGCGCTTTGCGTGCCGCATTTCGTGCAGTGGCCGCGAGGATGACCTTGTCGATAATCCGTTTCGATAGTTTTGGGTTTTCTTCCAGATAATGCTTCAGCGCCTCGCCGACAGCCCTGGAGACAATACCGGTCACTTCAGAGTTGCCGAGTTCCCCTTTGGTCTGGCCCTTGAACTGGGGTTCGGCAACTTTTACGGAGACGACTGCCGTGAGCCCTTCCCTGAAATCCTCACCCGAGATCTTGAATTTCAGCTTGGAAAAATAACCGTTCTCTTCACCGTATTTTGAAAACTCCCTGTTGACCGCTCTGCGAAATCCATTGACATGCGTTCCGCCTTCGCGTGTGTTGATGTTGTTCACATATGAATAGATGTGTTCCTGGTAGCCGGTATTATAATGCAGTGCCACCTCTACCTCGACATCTTCCTCTTTTCCCTTGACGTAGATGGGTTCTTCGATCAGGGAGGTCCTGCTTTCGTCCAGGTATTTCACAAATTCCTTGAGACCGCCTTCAGAATGGAAAGAATCACTCTTGAAAGTCCCGTCTTCATTCTTTTGCCTTTCATCAGTGAGGGACAGGCGGAGGCCGCTGTTCAGGAAAGCGAGTTCACGAAGGCGGTTGGCGAGGATATCGTATTTGTATTCGACTTCGTCAAAAATTGTCCTGTCCGGCCTGAATGTCACATAGGTTCCCGTTTCGTCCGATTCACCGACACGCTTGACCTCTGTGGTGGGCTTGCCCATGGAATATTCCTGGAAGTAAACTTCACCTTCCCGATGTACCTCTGCTTTGAGATATTCGGAAAGGGCATTTACACAGGAGACACCCACACCGTGGAGGCCACCCGATACCTTGTAGGTATCCTTGTCAAATTTCCCGCCGGCGTGAAGTACTGTCATCACCACCTCCAAAGCGGATTTTTTGAGTTTTTCATGCATTCCGGTCGGGATTCCCCGTCCGTTGTCCTTGACTGTGACTGAATTATCCTCGTGGACCGTGACGTCGATATCCGTACAGTATCCGGCAAGGTGTTCATCGATTGAATTGTCTACCACCTCCCATACAAGGTGGTGCAACCCCTTGGTATCTGTGCTCCCGATATACATGCCCGGCCGCTTCCTGACTGCTTCCAGGCCTTCGAGAGCCTGGATATTCTGCGCACCGTATTCTTCCTTCTTATTTGTCATTTTACCTTGTTCAAAGTGAATGTGCAAATATACGGAAATAATGCCGAAAAAATGATGAGAAATTTGCTTTTAAAAAACTGAATATCAGTTATATAAATATTTGTATTTATTTAATACATAAGTAATTGAGATAATTCTTAAGCTGCTTTGGTTCAGCAGGTTATACATCATGCAATTTTGTATCGAAATGACGGGTTGCAATCACCTGAAAAAGTGCCGGGAAAATTTCTTAAGCTTGTGGCATGGAATGGGAAATTTCAGCGGAACAAGGTTTGCAGCAGGTTGCTGAATGGGTTATTTCGAGGATGCCTGAAGTGCACATATTCCTCCTTGACGGTGACCTTGGCGCCGGGAAAACAACCCTGGTCAAATATATCTGCAAGTCCCTGCAGGCGACTGATGTTGTGCAATCCCCGACTTTTTCCATCATCCACGAATACCACTTTACAGTTGGTCCGGAAGGAAAGCCGGGAAAGCTGTTTCACATGGACCTGTACCGCATCAGAAACCTCGAGGAAGCGTTCCAGATCGGCATCGAAGAGTACCTTGCCGGAGAGCAGGTTTGCCTGATCGAATGGCCTGACGTGATCTATCCGATCATCCATGATCCCTTTTTGCGTATCCGCATTGAGGTCGGCCCGCAGGGACAGCGAAAAATTCGTATTTTGAAACACCTCCGCGATACGGAGAAACCTCAGGAAGAAAATGGGCGACATAATTAAGCCATACGGAATGAGTTCCTTTTTCACGAAGGAATCGATTGAACCACAGACCCAGGAAATGTTGACCGGGAGGAAATCCTATGAACTGAATATCGGCATCCCCCTTGAGATAGATCCGATGGAAAACCGTGTCGCCCTGGTGCCCAATTCAGTGGCCACCTTGCTGGGGGCGGGACACTCGGTTGTCGTGCAGAGCAGGGCAGGGTTGAATTCAAATTATACGGATCATGCATATTCCGAAGCTGGGGCGAAGGTCGTACACTCCCCGGAGGAAGTGTATGAGTGCAATGTGATCATCAAGGTGGCCCCGCCAACGATCGAGGAACTTGAGCTATTTCACAGTGACCAGATCCTGATCGCGCCCCTGCAGCTTCCTTCTGTAACTGCAGAATACCTTGAGAAACTGAAGCAGAAAAAGGTGATTGCGATTGCCATGGAGTACCTCCAGTCAGCAGATGGTTCATTCCCCGTGGTGCGTATCATGAGCGAGATTGCCGGGATCACGGCGATGGCGACCGCAGCTGAATTACTATCCAACGATAAAGGGGGGCGCGGTGTTCTCCTGGGTGGGATCTCGGGAGTCCCGCCATCCAAAGTGGTGATCCTCGGTGCCGGGGTGGTGGGTGAATTTGCCACCAGGACGGCCCTTGGTTTGGGTGCTTCTGTCCGGATCTTTGACAATAATGTGTACAAGCTGATGCGCATCCAGCAGCGCCTGGGCAGGTCACTGCATACCAGTTCCATCAACCAGGTATACCTCGAGTACCAGCTTTTGAGTGCTGATGTGGTGATCGGTGCGGTCCACTCCAAGGAAGGGAGGACACCCATTTTAGTTACCGAGGCCATGGTCACAAAAATGAAAGAAGGAAGCGTCATCATCGATGTGAGCATTGACCAGGGTGGGTGTTTTGAAACATCGGAAATGACGACACATGCGAAACCGACGTTTACGAAATACGGTGTGATCCACTATTGCGTGCCGAATATTGCCAGCAAGGTTGCGCGTACAGCTTCTGTTGCCGTGAGCAATATCCTGACCCCGCTCCTGCTCAAGGCAGGTGAGACGGCCGGGATCGAACGGTTGCTATTCGACCACCAGGGCATCCGTCATGGGGTTTACATGTACAAGGGCCGGGTGACGAATGAGTACCTCAGCCACAAATTCGGCATGAAATTTTCAGACCTTGACCTGCTGCTTACCAGCGGTGTGTAGTCCATTTTTAGCCGCCCCGAACACCTCCTTTATTCAGGGATTCCTATTTTTATATCACTCGATGCCGGACGATCTCCGACCCACCAGGGACGTGCGGAGCGAACAGGATACACGGATGTATCGTTTATTCAAGGACCAAGAAGCAAATTGAATATGTCAAAGCTGCACCAGGAACTCAAAGAAGCATTAATGCAACTCAAGCAGGTACAGAAAGTCCGTGCCCATTTCACGCAGATGAAACAGCAGCTCAAGCAAGAGCTGGAGGACCTCGCCTTACTTGAAAAACAGCTGAAGAAAGAACAGCGCGATGTGGAGAAGCTGGAACAGACAAGTCTCCGCTCGATGTTCAGGAAAGTGCTGGGTGACCGTGAACAGCAGTTGGAAAAGGAAAGGCAGGAATACCTGGCTGTTTCTTTGAAATTCAATGAATTGAGCAAATCAGTAGACCTGCTGACCTATGAACTTGAGGTGTTGGAAAAGAAATTGACCAATGAGGAACAGCTGTCCCGCAAAGTCGAGGTACTTATGAAAAAAAGGGAAGAAGAGCTGATGAAGATGGATCCTGTTATCGGCAGGAAACTTCTTGGTATCCACCGTGATATCGATAAGAAGCACATTGCCCTGAAGGACGTGGATGAGGCAATTGCCATGGGGACAAAAGCCTTCCAGATCCTGCAGCAAATGATTGTGGACCTGAGAAAGGCCCGCAACTGGGGTCAGTACGACATGATGAGTGACCGCGGGGTTGCTTCATTTGTCAAACACCGGACGATTGACAATGCGCGAAACCTGGCAACTGAGGCCAGGCATTACCTCATGCGGTTCAGGGAAGAACTCCAGGACGTATACCAGGACGTCCAGTTGACTATTCACATTGACCTGGGTAATTTCAGCCGATTTACGGATATTTTCTTTGATAACCTGATTTCCGACTGGGTTGTACAGCAAAAGATCAAGAAAGCATTGAATCAGGTAAAGCAGGTCACGGATGAAGTAGCCTACGCGCTGGAAATGCTGCAAGCTGAAAAACCGAAGATCGAGGTTGACCTGGAGAAGCTGGAGCAATTGCGAGAGGAAACCATCCTGAAGTCCAGCTAATCAGCCGGTCCCTGGTTTTGTCGGATGGATCGCAAGGCCTGGGTGTCCTGCATGCCTTCTATCTTATCACCTGTTTCCTGAAACAATTTAAAGGTTGATTTGTACACTATTGCATACACATACAAAACCTGCTTTCATGAAGAAACAATACATTTTCTTTGCTTCACTGGTCACTGCGCTTTTCCTCTTTTCCGGATCATCGAATAACCCGCCAAATGGGAGGACAGGAGCGCCGGGAGACGGATTGTGCACAGATTGCCATTCAGGCGGGAGTCCTGACCAGGATGGTGAGGTTGAAATCACTGGCCTTCCGGATATTATCGCACCACAATCCACACACAGGATAACGGTGACTGTGCGTAACCCGAATGGACTTGGAGCGACTGCCGGTTTCCAGATGACTGCACTTGATGCCACTGACGTGCAAATCGGGACTCTGTCGAATGCCGGTGAGAATGCAACCGTTACAAGTTCAGGTGGCAGGGAATATTTTGAGCATAATCCATCAGTCGCATTTTCCGGATCGAATGAAGTGAGCTGGAGTGTTGACTGGACCGCGCCGGAAGGCCCCCCAGAAAGTACAGTTACGATCTATGCAGCGGGCAATGTTTCAAATGGCAATGGACAGAGTTCCGGAGACCTGGTCCTGACAACTTCTGCAATGGGTGTCATCTCTGAGGTTTCCTCGGTCGGAAATCTCCCGGCTGTGCCTGTTCGCGTCTTTCCAAACCCGGCCTCCGGTATCCTGAACCTCGGCCTGGACGGAATCACTCCAGACCGCTATTCCATCATTGATGCAAGGGGGAATGAGGTCAGACAGGCTGATGGTGTGGTGAGCACACAAGTCGATGTCAGTGACCTGAGTCCGGGGATGTATTTCATCCGCTTCTGGTTTGACAGCAGGGTAGAAACGATCCAGTGGATCAAACAATAGGGGAACATTCAGATCAGCATCTCAAAAAGGATCGGTGAATCGTTGATCGTCTGGTAGTCAATGTGCAGCCTTTCCATCCGTTTGATCAGTGGCTGGAAATCCTTTTTTCTTTTCAGTTGAATGCCCACAAGGGCCGGTCCCTGTGCCCGGTTGTTCTTCTTCGTGTACTCAAAATGGGTAATATCATCATCTGGCCCCAGGGCATGCAGGAATTCCTTCAATGCGCCTGCCCGCTGGGGGAACCGGATGATGAAATAGTGTTTCAGCCCTTCATGCAGCAGGGAGCGTTCCTTGATCTCCTCCATTCTCAGGATGTCGTTGTTGCCCCCGCTCAGGATGCAGACCACACGCTTGCCGCGGATCTCATCAGCCAGCTGTTCGAGAGCCGAGATGGCCAGCACGCCCGCAGGTTCGGCGACAATGGCCTCCTCGTTATATAATTTCAGGATCGTCGTACAGAGTTTGCCCTCCGGGACAAGCAATACTTGCTCAAGGTTTTCCAAGCAAAGGCGGAAGGTGAGCCTGCCCACCTGGCGAACGGCAGCCCCGTCCACAAAGCTGTCGATATGGTTTAATTTGACCCGTTCGCCCTTCACCAGTGATTGGTGCATGGCAGGAGCCCCCTTTGGTTCAGCACCGATAAACCTGCAGTTTGGGTAGTGGGGTTTCAAAGCCATTGTGATGCCGGATACGAGTCCGCCACCGCCAATAGGCATCAGGATGAAATCCGGCGGTCCGTCGGGCATTTGTTCACGGATCTCAAGTCCGACGGTACCCTGGCCCGCAATGATCTGTGGATCGTCGAAAGGGTGAATGAAGGGTTTACCAAACCGCTTGCTTTCCTCCATCGCGAGGTGGTACGCATCATCAAACGTGTCGCCCTGGAGGACAACATGGACATTGCGCTCGCCAAATAATTTTACCCGCTGGATTTTCTGAAGAGGTGTTACACCTGGCATGTAGATCGTCGCGGGCACATCCAGGTGGGCGGCAGCATAAGCCACGCCCTGTGCATGGTTGCCCGCGCTTGCACACACGACCCCGTTCCTGATCTCCTCCCTTGAGAGAGAGAGCATTTTGTTCAACGCACCCCTCACTTTATAGGAGCGGACCACATTCAGGTCTTCCCTCTTGAAGTAGATTTCTGCTCCGAACTGTTCGGACCAGCTCCTGATCAGTTGAAGTGGAGTCGGTTCAAAGAATCCATGGAGCCTCCCGGCAGCTTCCTGGATGGACTTTTCAGAAACCTTTTTGTTCGACGCGCGGGTATGCATCAGGTCAGGGATTGGTTTCTTCAGACTGGTTTTCCGGACGCAAGCCGCGCACGGTTTTGCCTGCCTGCCACATCTCTGAATCCCTCAGCTCCTTGAGTTCTGCCTCCAGCTTTTGACGGTAATCCGGCTGGCTGTTTACGCTGATCACACGTTTCGATTCCGCGCCGGATGAAACGGCATCGTACAGGTCCTCAAAAACGGGAGCCACAGCATCACGGAACTTGTTTTTCCAGTCGAGTGCACCCCTTTGGGCCGTGGTGGAACAATTGGCATACATCCAGTCCATGCCGTTTTCGGCAACGAGGGGCATGAGACTTTGGGTCAGCTCTTCCACTGTTTCATTGAAGGCCTCACTGGGGGAGTGGCCGTGCTTGCGCAGTACATTGTATTGCGCCTCGAAAATGCCGGCAATGGCACCCATGAGCGTTCCCCGCTCCCCGGTCAGATCACTGTACACTTCCTTTTCAAATGTCGTTTCAAACAAGTACCCGGAACCGATCCCGATCCCGATTGCGAGGGCGCGTTCCCTGGCCCTGCCAGTGGCATCTTGAAAAACCGCATAGGAGGAGTTCAGTCCGCGACCTGCCAGAAACATTCTCCGCAAGCTGGTCCCTGATCCCTTGGGGGCTGCCAGGAATACATCCACATCCTTTGGCGGGACGATGTTTGTCTGGTGCTTGTATGTGATCCCGAACCCGTGGGAAAAGTATAATCCCTTGCCGGGAGAAAGCCGTTCCTTTACCGTGTCCCAGCAGGAGATCTGCGCCGCATCCGAAAGCAGGTACATAATGATCGTCCCTTTTTCAGCGGCCTCTTTAATGCTGAACAGGGTTTCACCGGGCACAAAACCGTCCTCGATCGCCTTGTCCCAGCTGGCACTTGGCCTGCGCTGCCCAACGATCACCTCAAAGCCATTATCGCGCAGATTGAGTGCCTGACCGGGCCCCTGGACGCCGTATCCGATGACTGCGATCTTTTCGCCCGCGAGGATTTCTTTTGCTTTCGAAAGGGGAAACTCTTCCCGTGTCACGACATTTTCCTCTACGCCTCCAAAATTCAATGTTGCCATATCAATTGTTTGTTTATG
>JARQTN010000133.1:0-10626 GCA_029976695.1 Lewinellaceae bacterium | reverse complement strand
CCTGACCGGACGAATTCGTAAATACCGATCTGGCGCAGGTCATCCAGCAGGGCTTCTGTTTCGCTCTGGTGACCTGTTTTTTCAATGACCACATATTCCGGTTCGATGGTCAGGATGCGCGCGTTATGCGACCTGATCAGGGATTCTACCTTTTCACCGTTCGCAAAGACCTCTGTCGGCACCTTATACAGTGCGATCTCCTGGTACACGATTTCAGTGTTCCGGTAATAGAAAGCCTTCATGACATCGATCTGCTTTTCAATCTGTGCCACCAGCTTCTTTACCATCACCTCATCGACCTGCACCACGATGATCAGGCGGTAGATGCCCGGCAATGAAGCCGGAGAGGCGATGATGCTATCGATATTGATGTGCCTCCTGGTGAAGATGCTCACGACCCGGCTCATCATGCCGGTTTCATTTTCTGTAAAAACGGTAATGGTAAATTCTTCTTTCTTTCCTTCACTCATGATAACCTGATTTCTGAAACGGAACTTCCGCTCGGGATCATCGGGAAAATATTCTCTTCTTTTTGTACGCGCACATGGAGCAGGTATGGTCCCGGATGTGTAAGCATTTTATGCACACCATCGGCGAGATCATCGTGATGCGTGACCTGATGCCCAGGCACACCGAATCCGTCAGCGATCTTCAGGAAGTCCGGGTTTTCCAGGGCCACTGAAGAGTATCGTTTGTCAAAGAAGAGCTGCTGCCACTGGCGCACCATGCCCAAATATTCATTGTCCAGGAGGACGATTTTGACAGCGACATCCCACTGGCTCAGCATCCCCAGTTCCTGCAGGGTCATCTGGAATCCGCCATCGCCGACAAACGCCACGACAGTTTTTTCCGGATGTGCCAGTTTTGCCCCGAAAGCGGCTGGCAGACCATAACCCATCGTCCCGGCTCCCCCGGAGGAGACCCACTGGTTGGTATCCAGGTATTCATAATACCTGGCTGCTGCCATCTGGTGCTGTCCCACATCAGTAGCCACAATGGCGAGGCCATTCGTCTGCTTTGAAACCTCCCTAACCGCCTGCGCCATCTTGATCTGGCCATCCGGCTCGGGGGCAAGTGCTTTCCGGATGACTTTTTTATCCTCAATCTGCGCGCAGGCATGAAATTCTTCAAGCCATTCCGGATAAGCTTTTTCATGGACCTTTTCGATGAGGGCGTGCAGCGCCTCCCCGGCATCTGCATTGATCGCGACATCTGCATGAACGTTCTTGTTGATCTCGGATGGATCGATCTCGATATGGATGACTTTGGCCTGTGTGGCATACCTGCTGATGTCACCAGTCACGCGATCGTCAAACCGCATCCCGATCGCGATAAGCACATCGCATTCATTCGTTTTGATATTCGGCCCGTAATTTCCGTGCATCCCCAACATGCCGGCAAAGAGGGGGTGGTTTGACGGGATCGTAGAAAGTCCGTGGATTGTAGAGCCCACAGGTATGCCTGCCTTTTCAATGAATTTCCTGAAGATCTCCTGGGCATGTGCGATCTGGATGCCGTGGCCTGCCAGGATAAACGGTTTCTCTGCGTTGTTGATCAGCTCTGCTGCAGCATCGATCAGTTTTTCGTCAATTTCAGGACGCGGATGGTAGCTGCGGATGTATGGATTCCGTTTATAGGAAAATTCCATTTCCTGGAACTGGGCATCTTTGGTGATGTCGATAACCACAGGCCCTGGCCGCCCCGAATTGGCAATGTGAAAAGCCTTGGCAAAGACCTCAGGGATTTCCCGTGCATCTGTGATCTGGTGGTTCCATTTTGTGACCGATGTCGTACAACCAATCACATCTGTTTCCTGGAAAGCATCAGATCCCAGGACGCTGCTTGCCACCTGGCCAGTGATGCACACAAGGGGTGTGGAGTCCATGAATGCATCCCCCAGGCCGGTGATCAGGTTTGTCGCTCCAGGGCCACTTGTTGCGATGCATACCCCGGTCTTCCTGGTCACCCTGGCGAAGCCCTCTGCTGCATGGATGGCACCTTGCTCATGGCGGGGCAGGATATGTTTGATGCGGTCCATATAGTGATACAGGACGTCATATACGGGCATGATCGCGCCTCCGGGATAACCGAAGATCAGGGACACATCCTCGGCGAGGAGGCATTCGAGTACGGCTTCTGCACCCGTCATCGTACGCGTCTCGATAGATTTGCTGGCCTGTTGTTTTTGGACTTCCTTTGTCTGTTGCATGGTCCTTGATTTATTCATTGTCTGTAATGCATCCTTCACTCGCTGAAGAAACGAGCTTCCGGTATTTTATCAGGGCGCCTTTTAGGTTGCCTGACTGTGGTGTTCGCCATTTTGATTTTCTTTCATTTAGTTCCACATCCGGCACGTGGACTTCCAGCGTGTTGTTTTCCGCATCAATGGTGATGATATCATCATCTTCAATAAGGGCAATCGTGCCGCATACATAGGCTTCCGGTGTGATGTGCCCGACCACGAAGCCATGCGTGCCGCCCGAGAAGCGGCCATCCGTGATGAGGGCAACCGAATTTCCTAGTCCTGCGCCCATGATCAGTGAGGTCGGTTTCAGCATTTCAGGCATGCCGGGAGCTCCTTTCGGGCCGCAGTAGCGGACGACGAGCACACTGCCCGGGCGGATCTTTTTATCAAGGATCGCCTGGTTGACTTCTGCTTCACTGTTAAAAACCTGAGCAGGGCCGGTAAATTTTTCACCTTCCTTCCCGGTGATCTTGGCCACGGCACCCCCGATTGCCAGGTTGCCAAACAGGATCTGGATGTGCCCTGTCGGCTTGATCGGATCTGAAAAGGGGTGGATCACCTTTTGATTTTTTTCCAGACCGGGAAGTTCCTCGAGGTTCTCTGAAAGTGTTTTACCTGTTACAGTCAGGCACGTCCCATCGAGGTACCCTTCCTCGTGGAGGAGCTTCATGACGCCCGGTGTGCCGCCCACCTTGAACAGGTCTTCCATGACATATTTTCCGCTCGGCTTCAGATCGGCCAGATAGGGTGTACGGTCGCTGATCTCCTGGAATTTCTTCAGGTCGAGCGAAATGCCGGCAGCATGCGCCATTGCCAGCAGGTGGATGACTGCATTCGTCGATCCCCCCAAACACATCACGACTGTGATCGCATTCTGGAATGCAGCCTCTGTCATGATCTGTGCAGGCAGGATATTCTGTTCAAGGAGGTTCCTGATCGCAGCGCCATATCTTTTTGCCTCTGCCGTTTTGTGCTCATCAGTAGCCGGGATGGATGCATTGTAAGGCAGGCTCATCCCCAAGGCCTCGATCGCGGCTGCCATCGTGTTTGCCGTGTACATGCCGCCGCATGCGCCCGGGCCGGGGCATGCATTCCGGATGATTTCCTGGAAACCCGCTTCATCGAGATTGCCGGAAAGTTTGTTGCCAAGCGCCTCGAATGCAGAGACGATATCCAGTTTTTCACCGTTCCGGTAACCCGGTTTGATCGTGCCCCCGTACATGAGGATGGACGGGCGGTTCAGGCGTGCAAGGGCGATCATGGCACCAGGCATGTTCTTGTCGCAGCCCACGACGGTGATGACGGCGTCATACCATTGCGCCCCGACGACCGTTTCGATGGAGTCAGCGATGATATCCCGGCTGGGAAGCGAATAGCGCATCCCGCTCGTGCCCATGGAGATCCCGTCACTTACGCCGATGGTGTGGAACATCAGTCCAACCAGACCCTCGCTGTTGACAGATTCCTTGACCTGGGCCGCCAATCCGTTCAGGTGCATGTTGCAGGGGTTCCCATCCCACCCTGTGCTGGCAATGCCCACCTGGGCCTTGTCCATATCTTCAGGTTGCATCCCGGTCGCGTAGAGCATGGCCTGGGCAGCGGGCTGGCCCGGATCTTGTGTGACGTGTTTGCTATATCTGTTCAATTCCTGCATGGTTTGCGCTTCCTGATTTGGTTTGGTGAAAGGGAATCCAGGCGTTGCCTGAACCTAAATAATCGTGCTGATGCTAGAATCCAGGTTCTTCTCATTGAGGATCTCGATCCCTTCAAGCACAATGGAGGAAATCAGGTCCCCCATCTGGGAACATGTATATTCATATAGCGGCTGCATATCCTGCGTACCGATCCTGTTCTGGATACAAAAGTCAATCCCGATACTGATCTCATTGGCTGCATCATGCATGCCGAAAGATTCAAGCATCATCATGGTGGACAGGATCATCGCCATCGGGTTCGCAATGTCCTTCCCTGCGGCCATCGGGTATGAGCCATGTACCGGTTCGAAAAGCGATGACCTTGATCCGATGGAGGAGGAGGGGAGCAGCCCTAACGAACCGCCCAATACGCTGGAAAGGTCTGAAAGGATATCCCCGAACATATTACCCGTCAGGATGACATCAAACTGGCTTGGGGCAAGGACAAGCTGCATGGCTGCATTGTCCACATACAGCTTTTCATAGGTGATATCAGGGAATTCCTCCGCAATCTCACTCACCGTGTGTCGCCACAGACGTGAACTCGCCAGCACATTTGCCTTGTCCACCAGGGTGACTTTATGCTTCCTCCGTCGGGCAGCTTCAAATGCCGGCCTTGCAATGCGGACGATCTCTTCTTCCCGGTAAGCACAAAGGTCACTGGCATAGCCAGTTTCGTTCCGTTCTATTTTTTCACCAAAATAGATCCCGCTGCTCAGCTCCCGGTAAATGACCAGGTCCACATTTTCCAGTTTCTCGGGCTTGAGTGATGAAAATTGTGACATGACCGGGTATACCTTGACCGGCCTGATGTTGATATAGAGGTCCAGTGCTTTGCGCAGACCCAACAGGCCCTGTTCGGGCCGGATCCGTGCATCGGGGTCGTCATCGAATTTCGGATGCCCCACGGCTGCGAGAAGCACGGCATCCGCATCAAGGCATAAATCGAGTGTGGATTCCGGCAGCGGTTCACCAGTCTGGTGGATTGCGGCTGCGCCGATCAGGCCGGATTTGAGTTCGAATTGATATCCGAATTTCTCCGATATGGCCTGGAGTACCTTCTTTGCCTGGGCCATGATCTCCGGTCCGATCCCGTCTCCGGGAAGTATTGCAATTTTCTTTTTCATCATGCGTCAGTAAATCTTTTGATTGGCTTCGAAGGTAGAGATTTTCGTATCCAGGCTGAGGAGGTAGTCAATATCGTCCTTCCCCTCGAGGAGGCATTGCTTTTTATATGGGTCAATATCAAATGTCGTTTCCTCACCTGTCGATAAAATTTTGCAATACTGCCCCTCAAGATCCACCTTGAACATGGCATCCGGATCATTTTCAATTTCCCGGAAAATGTTGTCCAGGAATTCGGGATCCACTTCCACCGTCAGGATCCCGTTGTTCAATGCATTGTTTTTGAATATATCCGCAAAGAAACTGCTCACCACGACGCGGAAACCGTATTGGTATAGTGCCCATGCGGCATGCTCCCTGCTGGATCCACACCCAAAATTCGTGCCGGCAACGAGAATCTCCCCTGAATAGGAGGGGTTGTTCAGCACAAATTGCATGTTTTCGGATCCGTCCCGGTCGAAGCGCCAGTCGCGAAACAGGTTTTCCCCGAATCCGGCCTTGTCTATCGCTTTCAGAAAACGCGCGGGAATGATCTGGTCGGTGTCCACATTTTCGATCGGCAGCGGCACTGCGGTGCTTGTCAATTGGTCAAACGGCTGCATAGGTATCCATATTTGCTGTCCGAAAATCCACAATCTTTCCTGCAATTGCCGCAGCGGCTGCGGTGAGCGGACTTACCAGGATCGTCCTTGCACCCTGTCCCTGCCTCCCTTCAAAGTTCCGGTTTGAGGTGGAGACGCAATAGGCGCCGGCAGGGATCTTGTCTTCATTCATCCCAAGGCATGCAGAACAGCCCGGCTGGCGGAATTCAAAGCCTGCATTCCTGAAGATGACATCCAGTCCCTCGCTGATCGCCTGTTTTTCCACGTGCTTTGAGCCGGGGATGACCCATACGATTGTATTGGGATCTTTGGTCTTGCCTTCCACATAGGAGGCCACGATCCTGAGGTCCTCAATACGGGCGTTTGTGCAGCTCCCGATGAAGACGTAATCGATCTCTTTTCCTTTCATCATTTGACCGGGTTCAAGGCCCATATAGTCAAGCGATTTTTGAAGGCCGGGGTTTGGAGTATCCCCGAGTTCAGGGATGGGTTCATTGATTTTGACGGACATGCCGGGATTGGTGCCATATGTGACCATGGGTTCGATATCTTCTGCCTGGAAAGCCAGTTCAAGGTCAAACGTGGCATCATCTTCCGTAGGCAGGGATCTCCAGAAGGCGACAGCATCGTCCCAGTCTGTGCCGACCGGTGCATTATCCCTGCCATACAAATAGTCGAAAGTCGTTTGGTCCGGGGCGATCAAACCACCACGGGCACCCATTTCAATGCTCATGTTGCAGACAGTCATCCGGCCCTCCATGGACAGGCCACGGATCGCACTGCCGGCATATTCGACAAAATAGCCTGTCGCTCCGCCTGTGCCGAGTTTATTGATCAGGTAGAGGATAATATCCTTGGCAAGCACGCCTTCCTGGAGCTCACCGTCAACCGTGATGCGCATCGTTTTCGGTTTGCGCTGGATCAGGCATTGTGAAGCGAAGACCTGGGCCACCTGGCTTGTGCCAATGCCAAAGGCGATACAGCCAAATGCGCCATGGGTCGATGTGTGGCTGTCACCACATACGATCGTCATGCCAGGTTTTGTCAATCCCAGTTCCGGCCCAATCACATGGACAATCCCCTGGTTTTCGTGCCCAAGCCCATAGTATGTCAATCCGTGTATCGCGCAGTTTTCGCCAAGTGTGGCGACCTGCTGCCTGGACATGGCTTCCGTGATCGGCCTGTCCTGGTGGATCGTCGGTACATTGTGGTCCGCCGTCACCGTTTGTTTGCCGGGCTGGCGGATGACAAGGCCTTTCGCGCCGATCTCGGCAAATGCCTGCGGGCTGGTGACCTCGTGTACAAAGTGCCGGTCAATATACAGCACCTGGGACCCGTTCGGGGTCGTGTGGACCACGTGCGCGTCCCATATTTTATCAAAAAGTGTTTTTCCTACCATCAGCGTACGACGATTTCGACAGGTACATTTTCAAGCAGTTTCAGCAAGTGGTCCCTGTTGACAAATTTTACCTCGTCTGCCACCTGGAGGAACCGTTCATATGTCCGGTTCAGCTCTTCACCCTGCAGGTCATAGCCAAGCTGCTTTGCCTTGTATGCCAGCGCTGCCCGGCCACTGCGTGCCGTCAGGACGATCTTTGAATGATCGACGCCCACCTCAAGCGGATCGATGATCTCGTAATTTTCCCTGAGTTTCAACACGCCGTCCTGATGGATGCCCGATGAATGCGCAAATGCATTTTCACCCACGATCGCCTTGTTTGCCTGGACGGGCATATTCATCGTCTCGGAGATCAGTCGCGAGATGGAATTCAGCAATTTGGTATTGATGCCGGTCTCAAAATGAGGCAGCCGTTTCTTCAGGATCATGATGATCTCCTCCAGGGCGGAGTTGCCAGCCCTTTCCCCGATCCCGTTTATCGTGCCCTCCACTTGTCGGGCGCCGTTTTCAACGCCGGCCAGTGAATTGGCTGTGGCCAGCCCCAGGTCGTTGTGGCAATGTGTCGAGAGGATCGCCTTGTGCATATTTGGCACATTCTCGTAGAGGTACCGGATCTTTTCGCCGTATTCATGCGGCAGGCAATACCCCGTCGTGTCGGGGACATTGATCACCGTCGCCCCGGCATTGATCACGGCTTCGGTGACCCGGGCGAGGAACTTAATGTCAGAACGCCCTGCGTCCTCGGCATAGAACTCTACATCCTCCACAAAAGACTTGGCATATTTGACCGCACCTACGGCTCTTTCCAGTGTTTTTTCCCTGGTGGAATTGAATTTATGTTTGATATGGATATCAGAGGTGCCGATCCCGGTATGGATCCTCGGGTATGTGGCATACATCAATGCCTGGGCAGCGACCTCAATATCTTTTTCTACGGCCCGGCTCAGGCCACACACCGTCGTGTTTTTAATAATGCGGCCGATTTCCTGGACGGATGTGAAATCCCCCTTGCTCGATACGGGAAACCCCGCCTCGATCACGTCTACCCCCAATTCTTCCAGCTGCAGGGCAATTTTCAGTTTTTGTTCCGTGTTCAGTTTTGACCCGGGGACCTGTTCGCCATCGCGCAAAGTAGTATCGAATACATAGACTCGTTGATCTGACATAAACTAGACTTTAAAAAGGATTGAAATTCAAATATAGGTGTGCTGGCAGAGGCAATAAAACAAAAAAAAGCATAACTTCCGATATCAAAATTGATTTAAGCGTAAATAAAATGCTTAATATCAATTAATTAGAATAATTATTGCTACAATGTCAAAACAAAGAAAGAGTCATCTTTCAGACTTGATCCGGAGCCTGAGCCGTGCAGAAAAGAGGCATTTCAGGATCTATGCGCTGCGTCATGCATCTTCACATGAGGCCCTTTTCCTGAAACTTTTCGATTTCCTGGATCGCAGGAAGGAGCCGGAAGACAGGACGATCCTCGCCGGCATCCCGGAAATCAAGCCTGCACAGCTTTCCAATATCAAGGCACACTTGTACAAGCAGATCCTGACATCGCTCAGGCTCCTGCATACAAACCAGAATCCCGAAATGGAATTGCGCGAACAAATCGACTTTGCCCACGTATTGTATGCAAAAGGATTTTATCGGGAGAGCCTGCAGTTGCTCAACAAGGCAAAATCCAGAGCACGCGAACTCCAGCTTTCAACCCTGCTGCTTGATATTACTGCATTTGAAAAGCATATCGAGTCACAGCACATCACACGCAGCATCTCCACGCGAGCCGATGACCTGGTCGATGAATCCGCGGCACTTGTCCACACCATCATGCGGGAGGAAAAGTTTTCAAACCTGGCACTGCAGCTGTATGGATTGCACCTGAAGTATGGCTTTGCGCGTAGCCAGAGGGAAGTCCAGGAACTCAAAACGCTTTTCCTGGATATGGTTCCGGATCATGATGAAGACAAACTCACGTTCTATGAACGCCTGTACCTGTACCAGTCCTATACATGGCTGCATTATATGACGCATGAGTTTACAAGGTTGTACAGGTATGCAAATAAATGGGTGGGTCTTTTTGATGAGTACCCGCATATGCTTCCGTCTAACATCCCCCTCTACCTGAAGGGTTTGCATAACCTGCTTTTTGCCCAGTTCCTGACGCTGCAGCATACCCGTTTCCATCAGACTCTCGATCGATTGAACCGGTTCAATGCAGATGGCAAGCTCCGGCTGACACAAAATGAGACGTCCCTCCTTGTGCTGTTCAGGTATATCCACCGGATCAACCTCCACTACCTTGAAGGGAACTTTACGGAAGGAGTCAAATGGATACCGGAGCTTGAACAGACCCTCGAGGAACACACATTCAGATGGGATTATCACAGGGAACTGGTATTCTATTACAGGATTGCGTGCATGTATTTCGGAAGCGGGGATAATGAAACCACGATCGAATACCTTAACCGGATCATCAACCGGGTGGATCCAAACTTCCGGAGCGATATCCAGAGCTTCGCCCGAATCCTGAACCTGATCGCCCATTTTGAACTGGGCAACGATCTCCTGTTGCGCAACCAGATCAAGTCTGTGTATCGTTTCCTATCCAAAATGGAAGAAATGAATGAGGTCCACAAGGCTGTCTTCGATTCCTTGCGCAGGATGTCTAAAATCGAGCGTGGTGCCGTCCGGGAAGAATTTATCCTGCTGCTGGAGAGACTCAGATCCATTGAGAAGAACGTCTTTGAACGACGCTCTTTTCTGTACCTGGATATCATTTCGTGGCTGGAAAGCAAAATCCGGGACCAACCAGTTGAGGAGGTGATCCGGGAGAAGTATCTCCAGAGGGGTTCCGCCAGGCAGGAGCCCGTCTCAGGTTGAAGGAAGGCCGCATATGCACATTTCAGGGAAGTGTTTTGGCCAAGATCCCGGCCACATGCATCTTTTGAAGCTCCAGGATTGCTTTCTGATTGCCCAAAACCTAACACCATGGCAATTGAATGAGGCTATACCACAGAGTTTCATGGAGAAGACACAGAGTTTCTCAGAGGAACCTCCGTGATCCTCTGTGTCTCCTTTGTAGTCCTCTGTGTAATTGCTTATTGGAAAATAAACTGGCTGCTTTGATTTTAAGTTTTATAAGAAATCGATGAGGCTATACCACAGAGTTTCATGGAGGAGGCACAGAGTTTCTCAGAGCATTCTCCGAGGTCCTCTGTGTCTCCTTTGCGGTCCTCTGAGTAATCACTTTTGGTCATGCAGCAGAATCATTGCGCACTGCTCCTGGATATGCGAAATACTTCGGAAGTTTGACTTCAGAATATCATAAACCTCTCCGGGTAGAACTACAGATCTGGTTCAAGTATACTGGACGGCACGCATGAAAGTCATACGAAATATCATGCGAAACCCTATATTCGCACCTTGTTGTTCAAAACACAATAAGATGGCATCAAAATTCAAATGGTCACACGGATACAAATTCGATCCGAAATACAAGAAGCGCGTCGCTTATTTTTCGATGGAATTTGCCATTGACCAGGCATTCAAGATATA
>JARQTN010000132.1 GCA_029976695.1 Lewinellaceae bacterium | reverse complement strand
GATCAGTGAATATTTTTTCAACCAACCCCGGCAATTGTCGAAGGATCACCCGGAACTCTTTGAACTCCTGGAAACTATGTACCGCCAGGACCTTGCCTGAGTGCCCGGTCATCACAGCATATTTTGCACGGAAATAATTGAATACGCAAATTCTACAAACATGATCTGGAAACAACAATTCACTGTTGAAGAACTACAGGCTTTTGCACGCGGGAGCTTGCTTGAGCACCTGGATATCAAATTGCTTGAAATTGGCTTCGACTACCTCGTTGCCCGCATGCCGGTTGACCACCGGACGCATCAACCGTTCGGGTTTCTGCATGGAGGCGCTTCTGCAGCCCTTGCGGAATCCATGGGGAGTTTTGCATCCATGCTGATGATCGAAGAGCCAGATAAGAAAATGCCGGTCGGCATCAGCATCAATGCAAACCACCTGAATTCGGTCAGGGAGGGAAATGTCTTCGCCAGGGTTCAGCCGGTCAAAATCGGCAGGACAATCCATGTCTGGCGAATCGATATGACAGATGACCGGGAAAGGCTGATCTGTACGAGCCGCCTCACGGTCATGGTGGTTGACAGGCAGCGGTAATTCAATTACTTTTGGCATGCAACCCTGAAATCAATGATGATGGATACAGAAACAGCGCAATTCACCAGTGACGAGATCCTGATCAATGCAAATCCAGAAACCGTCTGGAAAGTCCTTACCGATCCGGAATTAACCCCGCGATACATGTTTGGATGTACCGTAGCGTGTGACTGGCGCCCGGGTTCACCTATCCTGTGGACAGGAGTACAAGACGGGGTAACCTATGTCAAGGGGAACCTCAAAATTTTTGACAAGCCCAATACCTTCAGCTTTACCGTCTTTGACCCGAATGCTGCGTATGCCGATATCCCGGAAAATTACCTGACGGCTACCTATACCCTTTCAAAGCATAAAAACGGTACACTGCTAAAAGTCACCCAGGGCGATTATGCCAGGGTGGCAGAAGGTAAAAAAAGGTACCGGGACAGTGTTGATTCCGGCGGATGGATGCCCGTCCTTGATGGAATCCGGAAGATCGCAGAATCTTTATCCTGAAAAAAGGCCCTTTTGTACCCGGAATCCCTCCTTCAGTCGAACTTCACCACCTTCTGAATAGCTTTAAAACTTTCAATAACTTTTGAAAGTTCAATATTTTATCACCATTTGAACAGGCCAGAGCCCCCATAAATGGGCATTTTTTCTACTATCAGGCAACTTTTTGGAATATTTCTGCATATTTTGTTTAACTAAGCTTGACTTTTGTTTAACTATAGTCTATATTTGATTCAACAAAAACAAACAACTATGTCTACGATCGAATTCAACAACAACTTCTACCAGCTCAAACAGGTCCTGGAGTCGTTTGCATACAACCTGACTAAGAATATGGAAGATGCCAAGGACCTCTACCAGGAGACTGCTTTCCGCGCGATGAGCAACAGGGACAAGTTCCGTCCGGGTACCAATTTCAAAGCGTGGACACTGACCATTATGAAGAATATCTTCATCAATAATTATCGGAAGAAGGCAAAGAAGAAAACGATCTTTGATTCAACTGATAATAACTACTACATCAATTCGGGAAGCAATGCCATCAACAACAAGGCGGAGACGAATATCCTGATGGATGAGCTGAAAACCATGATTGAAAATCTTGATGACAGTCTCAGGGTACCGTTTGAAATGCATTATATCGGATACAAGTACCAGGAGATCGCAGACAAACTTGACCTTCCGCTGGGTACAGTAAAAAGCAGGATTTTCTTTGCACGCAAAGAATTGAAAGGGAATATCCAGAAAAGATATGCCGGACTCAGGCCCGCATAATGACTTGAAAGTTCATTATCATCTATATACATTCAGGCTGTAGAATACTCTGCAGCCTTTTTTTATGGATTCTGTTGAGAAACATGCGCTATTCACGAAGCATTTGCTGGATTGGCACCAGCAAACACCGAGGGTAATGCCCTGGTCGAATACGAAAGACCCCTATCTGATCTGGCTGTCAGAAATCATCCTCCAACAGACAAGGGTATCCCAGGGATGGGCTTATTATGAGAAATTTGTCCGTCATTACCCAACCGTCCATGACCTGGCGGCAGCCTCCGAAGCACGCGTTCTCAAGGACTGGCAGGGACTGGGCTACAACAGCCGTGCACGCAACATGCATGCTGCGGCCAAATATATCGCCGGGGAACTGGCAGGGAAATTCCCGGCGACCTATTCGGAGATCCTCGGTCTGAAAGGGGTTGGACCCTACACTGCCGCAGCTATCGGTTCCTTCGCGTTCGACCTACCATATCCAGTTGTCGACGGGAATGTCAAACGGGTCCTGTCAAGGTATTTTGGAATAAGCGAACCGGTTGACCTGCCGTCCACACACCGCGACATCGAAAATAAAGCGCGCTCCTTGATGGGCAGCCACCAGCCTTCGGAGTTCAACCAGGCCATCATGAATTTCGGGGCGCTGCAATGCACCCCGATAAACCCGGGTTGCCAGACCTGCCCGATGAAAGCCAGCTGTGCCGGTTTTCAGCTGGACCTGGTGGATAAACTGCCTGTAAAATCACCGCGTAAGAAGCGGAAAAAACGCTTCTTCCACTATTATTTCCTGTCCTCCGGAGACCAGGTCATCCTGCGTAAAAGGACAGCCAGGGATATCTGGCAACACATGTACGACTTCCCGGTGATCGAGAATCGCAGTCGCAGCAGGCAGTCCGTGGCAAATCGAAAAGCTTTCCTTGAGGAACATGGCTTCGCCCAGGCAAATCGCACCTCAAGCCCAGTCCAGTACACCCAATTGCTGACACATCAATCAATCCATGCGATCTTCTATGCTTACGAAATCTCTGAAATACCCCGGCTTCCACACGATACATGGCATTTGGCAGACCGGAAAAACTTGTCCACTTTTGCATTCCCGAAAATCATCGCGCGATATTTGGAGGAACAATGGGGGTTGAAATGAAAAAAATCTCCATCTTTATAAACAGAGTAGCAGAAGAAGAATTCAGATATGATCAACAAAGTAATCTTAATCGGGAACCTGGGACGCGATCCGGAGATTCGCAAGTTGGAAAGCGGTGTACCGGTCGGCAGGTTCAGTGTAGCGACAAACGAAAGTTACCAGGACAAGCAGGGAAACTGGCAAACAAATACGGAATGGCATGACATCGTAGTCTGGCGCGGCCTGGCTGAAAGGGCCGAACGCCAGCTGAAGAAAGGCAGCATGGTCTACATTGAAGGGAAACTGAGCCACCGCAGCTATAAAGACAAGGATGGCATAGACCGGTATACAACTGATGTAGTCGCACTGACGTTCAGGTTGCTTGATAAACGGGAGAACAGCGGCTCATTCCAGGATGCCGGATTTCCCACACAAGAGCCAGGTTCAGGATCCTCCACACCAGGCAGCACGGCTTCCAGCAAACCGGATGTGCCCGGACCGGACGATGATCTGCCATTTTAGGGATCAAGAGCATATTTTTCATTAACTCCAGAACAAGTTGGCATCAGAACCTCCCTTATCGGAACTTGCGGATTTCCTGCCCTTGTTTGTATTGCAATCCGCCACAGGGATCTGGCTGGCTCTCCTGTTCCTGATCATCCTCCTCATTTGTTCTGCCCTGGTATCCGGATCTGAGGTTGCCTTTTTCTCCCTGACGAGAAAGCAGCTTCAGGATATTGAAGAAGAACATTCCCCGTCCGGCGAACAACTGCTCTTCCTGAAAAAGCACCCCCAGCGGCTCCTGGCCACAATCCTGATCGCAAACAACCTTGTCAATATTGCCATTGTCCTGGTTTCTGCCATGGTGCTGGCATGGATATTGCCCAAAGAAACCTTGCTCTACTGGGCCGAATCACTCTCCGCTTCCGGGCTTTTCCAGTGGACGACCGCAGAATGGCTCGCAAATGCCATCGAGATCCTGATCACAGTCGTCGGGGTCACTTTCCTGCTGGTCCTTTTCGGGGAAGTAGCACCGAAGATCTATGCGAAACTGAACAACCAGCAACTGGCCAAGGTGATGTCCTTTCCGCTCCTTGTCCTGTACCGGATCTTCAGCCCGTTCAGCACGATGCTCGTCAAATGGTCTGACAGGATCGAGAAAAGGCTATCGCGCAAAGGAACCACCTCAAACCCGAACAAGGAAGATATCGATATTGCCATTGACCTGACCATCAGCGGGAAGCCAGCATCGAGGCAGGAAGCCAATATCCTGAAAGGCATCATCAAGTTTAACGATGTGGCTGTAAAGCAGATCATGTGCTCCAGGGTGGATGTTGTTTCCGCTTCAAAGGAGACTACCTACCGGGAGCTCTTGCAGATCATCAAGGATTCCGGATACAGCCGGATCCCCGTGTACGAGGACGACTTTGACCATATCCTGGGCATCCTGTACGTGAAAGACCTCCTCGGCCACCTGGATGAAGAAGATGATTTTGACTGGATCAGCATCATCCGGACAAATGTACTCTATGTGCCTGAATCGAAAAAGATCAATGATTTGCTCAAGGAATTCCAGACAGAACGAATGCATATGGCCATCGTGGTGGATGAATATGGCGGCAGCTCGGGGATCGTGACCCTCGAGGATGTCATGGAAGAAGTAATCGGGGAAATCAAGGGTGAATTTGACGAGGAACAGGAAGTTGAATTCAAGCAACTCGATGAAACAACATGGCTCTTTGAAGGGAAGACCATGCTGAATGATGTCTGCCGGATCATCGGGGTCGAGATCAACACCTTCGATGCATACAAAGGCGATGCAGATTCATTGGCCGGGCTGATCCTCGAAGTTTCAGGCTTCATCCCCCCAAAAGGGAAAGTTGTGCATATCGAGGATATCAAACTGACCGTTCAGACCGTTACAAAGAAGCGGATCAGTAAAGTCA
>JARQTN010000131.1 GCA_029976695.1 Lewinellaceae bacterium | reverse complement strand
GAAAGACAAGGGCCATTTGATCTGTATATATACGAATTAGGATAAGATCGCATCGAGCTTTCCCTTCAAAACGGCTGCAGAGGTCGCGCCAACTTGCTTGTCCACAACTTCACCGTCCTTCAGGAACAATACGGTCGGGATGCTCCTGATCCCGAATTTCATGGATACTTCCGGGTTTTCATCGACATTGACCTTGCCAACGGTTGCCTTGCCTTCATATTCAGAGGCCATTTCCTCGATGATCGGGGTGATCATCCTGCATGGACCGCACCATTCAGCCCAAAAATCAATAACTGCGACGCTGCCTTCTTTCATCGCAGTTTCCTGGAAATTATTATCAGTGAATTCAAATGCCATAACTTCTCTTTTTACTTAATAAATGAACAAAATATGTACTGAAAAACACGATTTGATTCTAAAAGTTGCAAAAGTAAAGATTCTCATATATAGATTTGTCCCCATCAGAACAATTTATGGCAGGCAAAGGATTCAAAAGGCTGGTAAGATCAACCGTGGTTTGGGCAATTGCCTGCGGGATTTCACTCATTTTCCTGGCAATCGGGTCGCATGCCCCGTCATTCATTGATCAGGTGTACCACCGGTTTCTCTTTCGCGGGATCAGGCTTGCCTATGACTATACCCTTGGCCTGTTGCCTTTTCCTCCTGTCTACCTGCTCTTTGCCCTCTTGATCTGGTGGCTCACCAGGTATTTCCGGAACCTGCGGAAAGGAGCAGGATGGCAAACCGCACTCCTGAAGCCCGTCCGCTTTATTCTGGCTGCCGTTACCATGTTTTATATCACCTGGGGATTCAATTACAAGCAGACACCCGTTGAGGATCAGCTGCAGCTGGGCCTGGGACATATTGAGGCGCCCGACATCCGCGGTGAATTTGAAACCACGACCCGGGAACTCGGGGAGATCTTCGGGGAAATGTATGCGCTGCACTGGACGATCGACTCCCTCCTTTCACCCAAATTCCGGGAATCAGAAGTCCGTTCATTAGTCAAAAACAAGCTGCTTGCACTGGGGCTGCCCGCTGCGGGGAAAGTGCGCGGGCGGATGCTTTCCCCGACTGGCACCCTGCTGGTCTGGAATACCGCAGGCATCTACATCCCATTTGTTGGGGAGGGGCACATCGACAAAGGGCTGCTCCCGTTCCAGTATCCCTATGTCATGGCGCACGAAATGACGCATGGATACGGCATTGCCGATGAAGGCAGCTGCAACTTTGTCGCGTACCTGGCCTGCCGAGATGCAGAAAATGTATACGTGCGTCTGAGCGGCGTGCTAGGGTACTGGAGGTATATCGCATCGGAATACCGGAGGATCGATCCCGATGCATATGCCGCTGCCTACGAAAAACTCCCTCCGCTGCTGAAGGCTTCCCTCCAGGCTATTTTCGAGAACAACCGGAGATTTCCCGAATTCCTGCCGACCTTCAGGTACCACGCCTACGACCAGTACCTGAAAGCCCACGGGATCAAGGAGGGGATGCAGAACTATGCGCGCGTGGTGCGGCTGGTCTATGCATGGCGCAAAAAAACGGGCCAATGAGCAATATCCATATTATCGGCAGCGGGGTCATCGGCCTGTGCTCCGCGTACTACCTGCGGAAAGCCGGGTTCGATGTCACCATCATCGATGCCGGGAAGGCCGCCGGTTCCTGTTCGACGGGCAATGCCGGCCTGATCACGCCCAGCCATGCCGTCCCGCTGGCATCGCCTGGCATGTTCCGGAAAGGCCTCAGGTGGATGTTCAATCCGGGCAGTCCATTTTATATCAGGCCCAGGTTGAACCCGGACCTCATCCGGTGGCTCTGGCGGTTCTACCGTGCATCCAACCAAAAGACCGTCGACCGGGTCACGCCCCTGATGGCGGATTTCCAGCTCCTGAGCAAGAGCCTGTTTCGTGAAATTGCGGAAAAGGAAAATCTTGACTTCGGGTTTCGTGAGAGCGGCATCCTGATGATTGCAAGAAAAGCGGATACGCTGCACGAGATTAGCATCCTTGCAGAAAAATCTGTCCAGGCCGGGATGACCGTCCATGAAATGACGCAGGAAGCTGTCCTCAAAAAGGAACCACAACTCTCCGGGTCCGTGCTGGGCGGGTTCCATTTTGAAGACGATGCATACCTCAACCCTGGCGCATTCATCCAGGTGATGCGAAACAGGCTCCTAGAGATGGGGATCTCCTTCATTGCAGATAAATCGGTTTCCTCTTTCAGGACAGACAGCAACAGGATCACAGCGATCAAACTTGACAACGGGCTGGACATCCCTGTCCGGAACGTGTTGATCGCTGCCGGGGCATGGTCGCCCGGCCTGCTCAAAAAAATGGGATTGACCCTGCTGCTCCAGGACGGCAAAGGATATTCCATCACGTTCACTGATCCAGGCATCCGGATCGGCTCCCCGCTCATCCTCGAAGATGTCGCCATTGGCGTAACGCCGGTAGGGGACGATATCCGCGTGGCCGGGATGCTTGAACTCTCCGGCCTTGACCCGAAGCCGTCCAAAAAACGACTTGAACTGGTGCGCAAAGGGATTGAGCCCTACTTCAACGGGGTTACCTGGCCGCATGAACAGGGGACCGTCTGGTCCGGCTACCGTCCCTGCTCGGCAGACGGCGTCCCGTACGTGGGCCGCATTTCCAGGTACAGCAACCTCAGCATCGCCACCGGCCATGCCATGCAGGGGATGAGCCTTGGGCCGGCGACCGGGTTGCTTGTCTCGCAGATCCTGACGGATCGAAAGACTTCATTGCCGGTTGCGTTTCTTGACCCGGAGCGGTAGCCGATTACTCTTAACTGGTTTTATAAGTTTATGAGGTGATAAGGTTATTAGGGGGGAAGAGCCAATATGCTTGAAACTCTCCTCGCACATGCCTCCACACGGCTGCATGCAAGGATATACTCTAAATCATTTGGTGAGTTAATTTTTACTAAAGCAATTTATGAAATCCATTCTATTTCCTTCCGTTATCTCATTTTTCGAAATAATAGTTTCACTCTTCATAAGAAGTCTTGAGTTTTCCCATTCCAAAACTAGCTTGACTATATCAAGAGTTTCTTCTTCAATCCAAATCACTTCCTTCTTAGAAACTTTCCCTCTATAATCTTTTTCATTCATATCAAAAGGTACTTCTACGTTGGGTGGTATATTGTCGAAGTGATAGGCTGTATCTTGTAGAATCAACCTGGTATATACAATATTGTCTACAATTGTATCACTCAACAATGAAAAATGACTATTATTAGAGTTTGAGACACCATTTACATTCAAAATGGAAAATAGAATTTTGAAAAAAGACATCTCAGGAGAGACAGATCCTGTAAACCAAGAAACTGCCTCCCTATGTGTAACTTTTTCAAATTGCTCAAATCTACCACCAACGTTAGAACAATAGGATGAAGAATCCTCTGCTAGACTAAAGCAAATAGATGACAATAGGTACATTTCCACAAAGTTCATATTATAGCTATTATGGCTAATTATCAATTCATTATCAGTTTGCAAAATTTTAAAATAGTTTTCAAAGCTGGAATTTCCTCCTGATTTCCTATGATTATTTAATATTGTTTTACCAAAAATTGGTTTTTTATTATTATATTCTTCTCTTACAGACTTTAATAATATTTCGGCATTCCCGGCTTGCCCAATAAGATACACTGATGCGAATAAATACAAGAATAAGCTAAGGAGTTTTTTCATCTTTTTTACCTTTTTTCAATCCACCTAAACATTAAAGTTATGAGAATTTATCTTGTCATGTTTTGTATCTCCTTCTTATTATTGTTTTCTTGTTCAGAGTCTCTGGGTAGTTTTGAGGATAGAGACATACTCAGTATTGATAAATTGTCCCTTGATACCGATTTTATAACTCTCTCTCTGAACAAACCACTAATTTCGTTGAGGTAGAAGTAAACTTTATTATTTCCAACAATTGAATTATCAACCATGACATGTTCGCTAAAGAACAATTAGGGTTTGATAATTGGGAAAATTATCTTCAAGATTATTTCAATAACCGGTTTGAACTTGTTCTCCGAATATGCAAAAAATATCCAAGTTTAAAGGACGCATCCAAAGCAGAATTTACAAAGATTTGGAGTGATGCATTAGCATTGGTTAGACATTCTAATATCCAAATAAGAGAGGTAGATTGTCTTGAGGAGTGGGCTGATTGTTGGCAAATCGCATTAGATTATCATACGTTACTGTCTGATCGTTGCATTTTTGAATATGAAGGAGGTGGCACATATGGTGATTACACAAATTGTCAGATTCATTCTACAAACCAATTAACTCTTTTAGTTAATATTTGTGATGAAGCTTATGATCTTTGTGAATAGTGCTTAATGCAATTTGCTAGGGATTGATGGCAATCGTTATTAGTTCCCTGTTTTATTCATAATGGTTATGCTGATGATCGAACTCATGGCAACATCATACCTTCGAGTCGCCTTGGCTCCTCCATATTGCTTGTAATAATTGACGATCTCAAGCTTCTGGCTCGTCGTAAATCGCTTTCTGCACTTATTCATCATTCAACAATTTAAATCATACATCTAAATCGCTAGAATTATTCCAGTTTATTAGGGGGCTAAGAGGATAATTGACATCTGGATGCTGCAATCTGATATCCACGCCCACCTCTTTTGCGGGATATCCGAATGCAGAGTGCAGGGCAATCGATTTTAGATTTTTCTTACTGTCTGAATTAGGATTCACAGGATGAAAAGATTTTAGGATGAAATGCAAAATTCCGTTCTGATTTCTGACAGCTGGATTCTGATCTCTGATATCCACGCCCACCTCTTTTGCGGATATCCGAATGCAGAGTGCAGAGCTATCGATATCAGATCGAATTTGTCGTCTGGCAGCTACTTCGTTGTGATTAAAAAAGATCAGAAACGCGTATATTCTAAAATCATTTT
>JARQTN010000130.1 GCA_029976695.1 Lewinellaceae bacterium | reverse complement strand
CGCACACACCCGGAGCAAATGCGGAAAATATGCTGGCGAAATACACTTAAATGCTAAACAAGAGTAACCTTTTTATCAATGACAGACACATAACGATAGAAGATTGTCACACGAAAACCCCTGATCATGAAAACTTATACCAGGGAGCAAATCAAGTCCTTCCGTCTGTACAATCTGAACAACCCGAATCCAGTCAAACTATTTCTTTCCATCCTGCTGCTAGGCATCTATGCCCTTGCTCCCGGGCAAATCCCAATGGGAGATCCACTTTTTGGGGAAAATCGCCAGGGCCGATTTGGCCATGCGGTTTCACTCTCCGCAGATGGCCAATGGATGGCCGTTGGCGCACCGGGCAATTTCTTTGTCCTCGGTGGATCTTCGGTCTACATCTATAAATATGTCAAAGGCTATTGGGTACAGGCCGGTGAAAAGCTTTCGGGCGAAATCCCCGGAGATAAATTCGGGACTTCGGTTTCCCTGTCGGGAGATGGCAAACGGCTTGCCGTGGGCATGCCTGGCCGGGATGTCTTCGGCTATAATTCGGGGATCGTCAGGGTGTATGAGCGAAATGGGAATGACTGGCAACCGCTGGGCAGTGACCTGTTTGGCGATGCTTCCCTGGATATGTTCGGGTTTAGTGTCGCCCTCTCCGGTGACGGCAACCACCTTGTCGTGAGCGCACCATGGAACGATCGTGCCGGTCAGGATGCCGGGCTTGTCCGGATCTTCAGGTTCAATGGTGAAGACTGGATCCCCTACCTCCCTGACCTGACCGGTCCGGAACCCAAATGTTACTACGGGCGCACTGTCGCGATCAGTGATAACGGGTACAGGGTCGCGATTGGCTCGCCCTCATTCCAGCAAGAAAAAGGCCTTGTGGATATTTTTTACTATACCGGCGGCCACTGGGATATCGCCGGGCAGCGCATGACCGGAAAATATGCGCATGAATCTTTCGGCGCCTCACTGGCCCTTTCTGCGGATGGTTTTACGATCGCTGTGGGAGCCCCCTGGGTCGGCGGGACAGAAGAAGGAACGGGGAGGGTCCGGGTTTACCTGATGAAAAACAAGTCCTGGACACAATTGGGATCTGATATCCCTGGCGACAGCGGTACATACGACCTGTTCGGCCTGGCTGTAGACCTCAGCCTTGATGGTACCTTGCTCTTGGTGGGTGATCCTGAAGTATACCACACCGAAGCACATTTCGGCTTCGCCAGCCTGTATCAATATGCCGGCGATGAGTGGGAAAAGAATGGATCTGCCGCTGGGCAGACAAAGAGCGAACACCTCGGCGCTTCCGTGGCGATTGCATTGGATGCAGGTTATTTTGTTGCCGGCGCACCCGATTATGGAGAGTACCAGGCACAGTCCGGCTACGTACAGAGCTATGAAATCCAGACACTCACCAGCCATGGCGACAAAGTTGTAAAGAATGGAAACCTGCTTTACCAGAACACCCCAAACCCGGTAAGGACCACGACACAAATCAGTTTTGATTTACGCACTTCAGGCCCGGTCAGCATCCAGTTGTTTGATGGTACCGGTAGCTATTGCGGGTCTTTATTTGAGGGAAATCCGGGTGCCGGGAGTCATTCTTTTACCTGGCATGCCAGGGACATCCTGCCGGGGATCTACTATTATCGCCTGATTGCAGGGAACACAATGATAACCAGGAAAATGGTTGTCAATTGAAATCGGCATGCATCGTACGAGCTGTCTGAATCAGGACTGCAGGATGAACAGATTCCTATGAACCACAAGGGCCGGGGCAATTGATCTCGGAATAAATTGAAAATAAACTGTAAACCGCTGAGGGTGCCCGCTACTGACAACGCATGGCTTGTCAGCGTCCAGAGGATCAGGAGGAGTTTCATTCAATGGCACGCAGCGCAACGCATTTGGAACGCCATGCAACACATCGCATCTTCTACGGTACGAACTTATATCCAATATTATCAAAAATAGATCGTCATGAAACACATAAACTACATTTGGCTACTCCTGATTGCATTGAGTTTAACTACCCTGGATATCCACGCACAATGGGCACCCATCGACCCGCTCCCCACAGCCAGGGCGTATGCAGCAAGCGCTTACTACAACGGAAAGATCTACGTCATTGGCGGGGTATATAGAGAAACAATTCAAGCATACAAAACCGTAGAGGCCTATGACCCGTCGGAAGGCACCTGGGATGCCTCCTTGCCTGACTTCCCGATACCGGTTCGCCATGCTCAAGCCCACGTTGTGCGTGATACACTCTACGCAATCGGCAGGAAAGACAAATCCAGTGATCCTGAGACCATATATGCCTTTAATCCCCAAAGCAGGGAATGGCGCCTGAAATGTCAACTTCCTGATGAAACAGAAACAGTAATTCTTTCTTCGGTAAGCGAAGACAGCATTTATATCATCGCGGCGAATCAACTTTACCCGTTCTTCTATCTTTATGTCTTTGATCCTGTCTCAGGTCAATGGAGTGAAAAGCGCGATCTGCCTTTTCCTTTTTTTGACTTATATCGAAGCTTTCACTTTCTCGATCTGGAGATCATAAACCGTGAACTGTACATTTTTTTCGAAAAAACGGACTGGAACCTGAATTACAAAGTTCATGTCAAGGTCCTGGACCTCGAAACCCAAATATGGTCAGATGGAATGCCGCTCGATGGGGAATGGTCCGGTTTCAAGACTGCCACCCTTGATCAAAAGATCTATTTCTTTGGGAGTAAAGGAAAGGGGGATGAAGCGAATCTTGAAACATGGACATATGACCCGGACACGGATGCATGGTCCGATACAGGGATGAGTTTTTCTGGTGAATTATCCAGATTCACACATGTCGTCGCTCCGGATCAGAAAGGCCGAGCTTCGATCTATGTGATCGGCGGCACTACCGAAAGCCTCTGGGGAGGGTATGATCCACCATATGTCAACGGACACGCCATGAGGTTTACCCCGGAAAAAGAAACCGACTGGCAATACATGGCGCCCATGCCGACCCCCAGGACGATGGCAGCCTCAGCTGTCGTGGATGGCAAGGCCTATGTGATCGGCGGGGTAACCTCAAGGACCGGGATGGCGACAAACATTGTGGAAGCCTATGACATGGAAACCGATACCTGGGAGACGGATATTGCCCCGCTCCCGAAACCCCTGTGCAATGCATCAGCCGAAGGGTATTACAGTGCGGCAGGTACGGTGATTTTTGTTGCCGGCGGAAGCGCATCTCCCGGCGGGCCTGGACAAAATACGCTGTTTGCATACGATCCCGCAAAAAACATGTGGACGAAAATGGCTGATGCCAACAGGTCGCTGTCAGGCATTTGTTTGGTGAGGCACTTAACCAAATCACAACTTTTCGCAATCGGTGGTTTTGACAGCAACGGCACGATTACGGATTCTGTATCCATTTATAACATCAGTGAAGATTCCTGGGAGGCTTTCCATCCCCTCCAGCATCCCCGTGCCTACGCTTCCGGGGTTTGCACATTTCCCTATGGAGAAAGGATCATGGTGTTTGGCGGACTGGGAAATGATGGACCCCTGAGTTCATCAGAATATACAGGGGGCTTTGATCCCTGGCAAGGCGGACCGGAAATGCCTCATGCCTTGTACTGGCACGGCGCGGGCGTGTATCGCGGAGACCCGATTACATGGAGGTCCGATGCCTATTTTTTCGGAGGTTTCAAAGCAGATGACGAGCCGCAGAAAGACATTCTGCATTTTGACTGGAGGACAAACGAATGGACAAAGATCGATGCAAATTTCCCGGAATTCACTTGTCCTTTTGCTACTTCATTTAGAAATGAATATTCATCAGGTGGTCCCATCATGAACCTGTATGCAATTGGCGGAGCCAAGCCTGATTTCTGGTACGGGGGGGACGGGCCGCTTGTTTCAGGGGTAAACATGAGGTATCGCATTCCCCTGTACCAGACCACATCGACTGCCAATGGATCCATGCAAAACAAGATTCGCCTGATCGGCAATTATCCAAATCCATCCGCGATCCAGACCGTAATCACTTTCGAGCTGACCGGGGCATCAGAAGTATCCATTGAAATCCTTGAACCATCAGGACACTTAGTTGGCAAGGCCCTGAATGGTCACCTGGACGCGGGCAAACACGAGATCACCTGTGACATCAGCCAGCTGCCAGCCGGTATCTATTTCTATCAATTGAAAACGGAATATGGTATGGCATCGCGTAAAATGATCGTTCAATAGCCTTATTGAATTCAAGAATGACCTGTTGCATGACGAGACCAGCCCCCGGCACCGGGGGCTGGTTTTGTGTCAAGGATATGCAGGGAAAAGATTTCTCCACTCGGTCGTACCTCCCCCTGTCGAAATGAACATGTCAGGTTGACGGGTATTCTTCGACTCGCCCCGATTTCCGCTGTGCTCCATCGGGACTCCCTCAGAATGACAATGTGAGCGTATTAAATATGTGACATCTACATTGTCATTCCGAGCAAGGACCGGGTGAGCAGAGCGACCACGGTCCGCGTCGAGGAATAGCGCCGGATTTTATTCCGGCGTTTTCTGCAATATCCTCCCAGCGAGCCGCTCCATCCCGATGATCCGCAAAAGCTGCTGTCGGGATCTCCAGGATGTTCCCAGATGGCTGCTACTGACGATTCACTCTGTTCATATCAGCATTCCACCTTTGAGGTGGCGGCCATCGTCGCGCATCCATACTGACGACTCGTTCCTCGTGTCAGCATCCATCAGGATCAAAAAAATCCCAGCATCCAGCAGTTTCGATACTGACGAGTCATTCCTCGTGTTAGCATCGACCAGGATCAACAGAATCCATCAGGATCCACCCATGTGAAAAAGACGAAGCAGCTTGTTCCTTTCCCGGATTCCATGAAATATTGAGACCATGTTACAATTGTCCTGCTTAATGATATGCCTGTCCTATACCCCGCCACCCCGA
>JARQTN010000129.1 GCA_029976695.1 Lewinellaceae bacterium | reverse complement strand
GCCTCACTGGAATACCTGGGTGAGAATATTGCCTGCTACAAAAAATGGTATGAACTGAAATCGAAACGCGGCTGGTCCGACCTGATTGAATTGACCCGTGTGCTTGATCAGTACCCGGAGTCTGTTGACTCGGTACTCGACGTGTATTCCACCCTGTGGATGCTTGCACTGAACAACACGCTGGTCAACCTCGACAGTTATACCGGGGCGTTGGGGCACAATTACTACCTGTTCAAACCCAGGGGTGGTGTGTTTATCCCGTTGATGTGGGACATGAACCTATCCTTTGGCGGGTTTCAGATGGCAGCGAAGAACCAGAAAGTTGAACTGGATAAATTGAGTACCCTGGACCCCTTTTTACATGCCGACCCTCCCGCGCCAGAAAGGCCCCTGATCTCAAGGCTCCTTGCCCAACCACTGTACAGGAAAGTATATGTACGCATGATCCGTACGATCCTGGATGATTTTTTCATCCGAAAGGATTACCTCAAAATTGCCCGTCAATTTCAGGAACTGATCTCGCCTGCTGTCCTGTCTGAAGAAGGGCGGATCTATGCATTTGAGGATTTTGAAGGCAGCTTGCATGGGACGGCGAAAGTAAAGGGAGGTGAATTGATCGGCATTGCAGAGCTGATGGAAGAGAGGACAAAATTCCTGCTGCGGCACCCTGCTTTTCAGTTCAAAAGCCCTGAGTACAGGAGCCATCTGGTGATGCCGGCGGGAGGTACTTATCAGGTAAACCTCAGGACCAGCGATGCAGATAGGGCATGGCTGTATTTCCGTTCAAACAGGAAAAATGCATTCCGGAAGGTTGAGATGCAGCTGCTCGAGCAGGGGAGGTGGCAGGTCATGCTGGATCCCATGCCGGAAGGAGGTGAAGGATTTTTTGTACTCGAAAATGAGGATGCTGCAGCGATCTGGCCGGACCGGGCACCGAAAAGCATCTTCCGTATCGGAATTGAATAACCCATCATTCTAATCATTTATTACCTGCTTGATTATTGTTCCTTTATCGGCAAAGTATTGTGATCATCGGACTCATTCTATTCCTTGTAGGAAAGCACCTGGTGGCCGATACCGCATTTGAGGCATTGCCTTTCATCACAATAGTGCTTTTTCAGGTGAAGCAGCCCCTGTGACTGGCCGGCATTGTTCGCCCGGATGCCTGCTTCTCTCCATTTCCTTATGGTCCTGTTGCTTTCTGCGGGGATTTCCCCCATCCATGAAATCGCGCGGTCAATCCATTTTTTCTGGTTGCGTTTTTGCCCGTAGAGGTAAAGGAACGGGGCGATGGTATTGATCACCAGCAAATGGATGAAGGTATCCCCGATCGTTTTTTCCTTTTCCGCACTTTCCTTGTGAAAATGGTAATGTGTTGTCCAGAAATGAGCCGGGGTGATATCCCGAAACAGTAGCCTGATTTCTGCAAGGCTGCTGTACTCGAGAAAAGGATACAGCAAATGCTCCTGCTTGTCCAGGAAAGAAGCGAACTGGGCGATGCGGATCGTGGGGAAATTCACCGGGCGCATCCTGAAAAACTGCCATACAGCAGGATTCATGCTGCCAATCGCATATTTCTGCCTGAGGAATGCGGATTCCCTGATCAAATCGCGGACGTAAGGGTGCTCATGTGATGCCGGCAGCAAACCGGATGTGCCGAACAGGAGCGCCTCGACCTGGAGGGGGTGGCCCCGGTGCTTCCTGATGGTATTCAGCGGAAGGCGTTTGGCCAGGGCACCGAGTGCGTCCTGGTTCTGGAACAACCCGAAACTCCGGGCCATGCAGATATAAAACGTCTCCTCCCAGTGCCCTTTCGTATGATCGAGTACCTTTTCCAGTGTGCTTGCTTTTGCTGCCATCCGTTCTGCAAGCATCCTGTCGGTCCATGCAGCCACAGTGATTTCAGGGACGGCATCAAGGTGCCGCTGACAGGGAATGAACGGTTCATGGTACTGGAGGCGTTCATATTTCTTCAGCACATCGGGATCGATATGCGCTTTCAGGACAAGGCAAGGCAGCGGGTTGCCGCCGGGATCCGCGATGAGCAGGTCGTCTTCGAGGACGACATGCAAGATGACATTTTCATAGGCCGGATCGTCATCATGCCTGTGCTGCAGCCAATCCGAGGATTTTACATGGATCTCCACATGGCCGGCCCAGATCGTATCGGCGATCCGGATGCGGGCATGCTTGAAGTCGGGGCCGCTGTCGGTATTGAACTGCCCGAAATCAATGATCCTGATTTGTTCTCCGCGGGTTGTGTGCAGGTTTCGGATGTCGAATCTTCGTGTACGCCAGACGTACTGAAGGAATGCTTCTTGCATCGTGTGTCTTTTTTAGAATTGAAAATAGTGCCGGCAGGAAAGCCGGCGGGCAGGTGCATTGAAAAGAAAACATTCTGTTGTCCGGGATAGTTCCTTCTCTTGCGCTCTTGTATCTTTATGCGTTTCAAAACCAGGATATGGCATCAAGAAGACCGGCACCCAGCAGGCTCAATCCCCAAAAGGGCCCTTCATTCCGTGAAAGCCTGGGTTCGCTCCGGATGTTGCGCCCGTTTTTTGCGCTCATCTGGCAAACCAGCCGGACCTATACCGTGGCGAATGTCCTCCTGCGCCTGGTAAAATCGGGCATTCCACTGGCCACGCTTTATGTGGGCAAGCTGATCATTGACGAAGTGATCCTGCAGATCGGGCAGGACGAGAAGGTGTTTAACCGGCTGTGGCTGTATATCGGGCTTGAACTGGGGCTCGCTGTGCTGTCCGACCTCCTGAACCGGCTGATTGACCTGACAGATGCCTTGCTGGGTGACCTGTTCGCCAACAAGACCTCCGTCCTGCTGATCGAGAAGGCCGCCACGCTTGACCTATCCATGTTTGAGGATTCGGAATTTTACGACCAGATGGAGCGTGCGAGAAGGCAGACCACCTCCCGTGTCCGGCTCATGTCGCTCGTGCTCAGCCAGCTCCAGGACACGATCACGATCCTCTTTCTAGGCGCTGGCCTTGTCGTATTCGAACCATTGCTGATCATCATCCTGATCATCGCCGTGGTCCCCTCCTTCCTGAGTGAGGCCTATTTCAGCCGCTCCGGCTACTCCCTTGTGCGGAGCTGGACATCGGAGCGCAGGGAGCTGGACTACCTGAGATTCATTGGAGCCAGTGATATCACCGCCAAGGAGGTCAAGATCTTCAGCCTGTCGAATTTTCTCAAGAAACGGTTTGCGGACCTTGCGGACCGCTACTACCAGGCCAACAAGCGTCTTGCCGTAAAACGAACAACCTGGGGTTCAGTCCTTCACATGCTAAGTGACGTTGCCTATTACAGCGCCTATGTGCTGATTGTCCTCCGCACCGTCGTCGGTGTGATCACGGTGGGTGATATGACCTTTCTTTCAGGTTCGTTTAACCGGATGCGCTACCAGCTCCAGGGGATCCTGACCCGGTTCAACCAGATCACGGAAAGTGCCATGTACCTGCAGGACTATTTTGACTTCATGGCCATCGATCCGGAAATCAAGGACCAGCCGGATGCACTTGATCCGGGCCCTGAAATCAAACAAGGGTTTGTCTTCGAGGATGTGGGGTTCCAGTACCCGGGATCGGATGCCTGGGCCGTCAGGCACCTGAGTTTCACCCTGAAGGCCGGGGAAAAACTAGCCCTGGTCGGAGAAAATGGCGCCGGGAAAACAACAGTCGTAAAACTCCTGGCCAGGCTGTACGACCCAACGGAAGGGCGCATCCTCCTTGACGGGGTGGACATCCGGAATTTCAAACTTGGCGCATACCGGAATATGATCGGCGTGATCTTCCAGGACTTTGTCCGGTTTGCACTGAAGGCGTCCGAAAACATTGCCATCGGGAGCATCACTGAACAGGAAAGGCTGGACAAGATCGTGAATTCGGCGGAAAAGAGCCTGGCAGATCCCGTGATCCGCGGCCTGCCGGATGAATACGATCAGATGTTAGGGAAGCGTTTCGAAAATGGCGTTGAGCTGTCTGGCGGGGAGTGGCAGAAGGTTGCATTGGCAAGGGCTTACATGCGTGATGCCCAGCTTGTGATCCTCGATGAGCCGACAGCGGCCCTTGATGCCCGTGCTGAATTCCAGGTGTTCCAGCGGTTTGCCGAGCTCACTCTGGGGAAAACGGCGGTCCTCATCTCGCACCGGTTCAGTACCGTCCGGATGGCTGACCGCATCCTGGTATTGAAAAACGGGGAAAAAGAGGAGATCGGCAGCCATGAAGAACTACTCGCCAACCGGGGCTTGTATGCGGAGCTGTTTGAACTGCAGGCGGAGGGGTATAAGTAATGGAAAATGGAAAATGGAAAATTATTGATGAATGATGAATGGTTAATAATTAATAATGAATGATGAATGATGAACTGTAGCGGCTGCTTCAGCTGCCGCAGATTTTGATGACCATTTGACCAATTCAACTCCAAATTCCTAATCACTGTTGTCTGGTTAAAATAATTCCGACCAGTTCTTGGTACGTAATTCATTGATAATCAATGTTCGCATTGATACTCATCAAAAACAACCCCCATGATGATGGATTTTTCCTTGAATTGGTAACAATCTTCGGCTTTTTTGCCCCAATCCTCCGCCAGGGCTTCGGCTCGGAAAGCTTGTTCCTCTTAATTTTCATTTCGCGGAGCTTCATGAAAATATAGGGGAGACCATTCCATATGCGATAGTTACCTTTAAAATGGGCTGTCTCCCCGGATTTGGAACGGAGCATAGCGGAGTGAAAAACAGCCCGCCCGTACCGAAATGTACATTCGGGCGGGGGGGCGGTCTCCGTGCTCCGTCGCTGAAGCTATGGCGCAAGCGACCGGCCATAGCCTTGCTCCTCGTCCGACGCCAAAGGCTTTGGCCGACGGTGTCCGCTAAAGCTGGGGCGGCACGCGGATGGCGACGGACGGGGCAAGCGTTGGCAGGATTGCCTTTCAAGTTGATTCCTTCAAATTAAATTTGAAAAGTTCAGTTA
>JARQTN010000128.1:17501-20728 GCA_029976695.1 Lewinellaceae bacterium | reverse complement strand
GGGTTTGTCGTATCCCATCTTTCCCCGAGAACCTGTTTTCCTGATGTGTCAAATAATTTGATCGTCATTTCCCCGTTTCTTTCTGTATCAATCTGGAGGTTAACCTGGTCATGAACAGGATTTGGGAAGACTGACAGGCCTTTAACAGGTTGAGCATTCACGACAGCCGTCGTCGATGAAGCGCGAGCGGGAAAAGGATTGATCCCGCTGTAAACCGTGATCCCGTCAACCCTGTCCACATTGACGATTCCACCATTCAGCACTGAAGCGACTGTCAGTGAATCCTGGGTTGTATATTGCAGATTGCCTAAAAATGAGGTAACATTCACCGATTGGCCGCAAAGCATGGTCGGAAAAAGGAGGACGAGTATTGTATAAATGTTTGCTCTCATGGTTATTCTTTTTCCTTGATCAGTTGTTTGAGTTCCTCGACCTGGGCCTTCAGATCATCTATTTCATCCTGCTGCTGCTCTACTGTTTGGTTGAGCTCCTGGATCGCCCCCGTGAGGACCGGGACAAGGCCGCCGTACTGGATCCCTTTGTATTCAAGAGCTTTCATCTTACGATTCGGGTAATTCCCGGACACCTCTGGGATTGGAATGTCCGTCACTACTTCAGGGAAAAGATCTTCAACTTCCTGTGCAATGAATCCGATTTGCGTTCCTTTGGGTACGCTTCTTCCGCTTTGCTGGATAAATTCATAGGATCGCGGCTTCAATTGCATTACCTTTTCCAGCATGTTTGAAACATTTCGAATATTTTTCTTTAACCTGCGATCAGAGGCACTGGACCATGCTGAAACCCCTCCGGAAGGTCCATTCCCAAATACGGCCCAGGTGCTTGCAAGATCATTCGAATTAAATAAACCCGCTGCATGCACTTCCCCATCTGCAGGGGCATTTTCCACGCTTCCAAAAACGGCTGATCCTGAAAAACTCGTGCTGAACATGTAGGATTGCAATCCCTGGTTTCCTGCTATCAAAGCTCCAAGTACGCTACCCTCTATGTTCGCCCCAAGACCGAGTTCAGCCGTATTCCTTGCATCAATGGCAGCAGTAGGATTTCCATCATTACTTGATTTGTCGACGATCACGCTGAGCCCGTAGTCAATGCCATCAAGGTTGTCATGTTCGATTTTTACGATGGAATTGAGTGTCTCCGGGATCGTGTTTCCAAATAAATGGTGCAAAGGAGCATCGAATGGTATGTGGTACCATGCCATGGCCTGTGCCTGACCAGGCGAAGTAGTCGTTTCATAGATTCTACCCACGATTGCCTGTCCAATTGATGGGTCATTACCTCCTCCTGTATTATCCGGATGCAATGCGAGGAATGCAACATCCTGGGTGTCCACAGGTGCTTCAAGCGGTGAATCAAGGTCTACTGCAACGCCCCGGATCCTGAGGGCATTCTCGGAAGTGCCTGCCAGGGCAGCATAGGCTGCAGTCCCAGAAGTTCTCTTCAATTGTTCATTTTCTATTGTGCGCATTTCACCCTCATCCTCAAACTCGAGAACATAGCAAAATCTTGAAATGGATTTAAAGCTTTCTGCAGAAAGCTCCCCAACCTGATTACTTCCATCTCCGATTACAAATCGCACATAACCAGATTCATTTGTCGTGCCCATATGTGTTTCCCGGTAGATCTCATTGTCCAATCCATCCTTATAGATGGCCGTTGCTTCTACAGCAACCGATGTGAGCGGCATTGCGTTATCTTTTGTCAGATAAACATTCCATTCCTCGCCTATCTCAGGGACGGTATTCTGTGCATAGATCATGCTCGCAAGGAAAATGGAAAACAAGGTAAATGTCAATTTTTTCATAGAATGGTGTTTAAAGGTGAAGGAATTTGTTTGCCATTAATCCTTCCAGACACAATAGCGTTACTGCCCTGCCAAAAAAAGTGCTTTATCCGGTAAATATTTCTTCCCTCGGTCTGCAGATGGGATCTGTCGGTAAGAAGCGGCGGTAACCTTCCTTTTGATGAGCACGAAAAAAGCATTGCCCCCGGGATGGAGCTCTTTCCTCTGTGCGGTAGGTTAGAATTCTCTTTCGTTTACTATAAAACGACAAAAGCCCTGTCGCCAGGGCTTTCGCATTTACCATATCAGGATCTATCTACACTGCGAATGCTTCTTTCTCCCCAACAGAGATCCTGTCTTCATATTCATTCCATTCAGCTATACCTCCTGCAAAGTTTTTCACATTTGTAAAGCCGTTCTTGGCAAGGATTGAATAGGCAACAGAAGACCTGTCACCGGACTGGCAGTGGATCACCACCTGTTTATCCTTGCTGATCTTGTCCAGGTTGTCTTCAATCGTACCCACGAATACATTGTCAGCACCCGGAATGTGCCTGAGCTTGTATTCATTCACACCCCTGACATCCACGATCTGGACATCATCCTTGCCCACATATTGCTTCAGTTCATCCACAGCAATCAGGTCTGCCGTCTGCAATTCGATGCCCGGAAGTTCAACATCTGAAATATACCCGTAGATATTATCCAGTCCGATGCGCATCAACTTGCGCGTCAACTCTTCCATTTTGTCGTCTTCCGCAATCAGGATAAACTGCTCCTGGTAGTTCAGCAGCCACCCGGCCCATGTAGAAAAGGATTTGTTGTTCTGGATATTCAATGTACCCGGGATGAATCCGTGTGCAAAGTCCACCTTATCCCGCGTATCGATCACTTTGATGCCCTTGTCAAAAGCGGACAAAAACTCCGCTTTTGTAAGTTTTGTGTGCCTTGGCACCTCAACCAGCAACGGCCTTTCAACTTTGTTGAGGTGTTTCATCATGGCAAAATATTTCGGAGGCTCGGGCTGCCCTGCCAGCAGTTCATCCACGAAGCCATTCTCATCCTTGCCGAACTGGAATGCCCAGTTACGGATTTTCTCATATCCTACCGTTGAACTGTGTACGGCACCCAGCGCTTTTCCACAGGCAGAACCCGCCCCGTGTGCGGACCAGACCTGGACATAGTCTGGCAGCGCAGCGAATTTCTTGAGTGACTCATACATTTGCTTGGCACCCACTTCTTTTGTGCCCACGATTCCCGCAGCTTCTTCAAGCAGGTCCGGACGGCCCACATCACCGACGAAAACAAAATCCCCAGTGAACACCATCACCGGTTTTTCAGTTGCCGGATGATCCGTGAGGAGGAAGCTGATACTTTCAGGCGTATGGCCGGGCGTGTGCATCACTTCCAGCGAAAGGTTCCC
>JARQTN010000128.1:0-17401 GCA_029976695.1 Lewinellaceae bacterium | reverse complement strand
AACGACAATCCCGTCATAATCACTTGTCCTGAATCAGATAGATCATTTGGTCCTTCGTGATTTGTTCCTTGTACCTTCTTGAATTCCTCACCCAAATTGATCTATCAATCAAAAATATGCCCTTCATTTTGATGCGTTTTCAATCCAATTGATTACATTCGTTACGTCAGACAAAACATAAAACCGGAACCACTATCAGTCACCTGGTTTTTTTGAAAAACCAACAGATTATGGTCCATAAAAGTCCTTCGCCCCAAAGCGGAGGATTTTTTTATCCCCCAAAATTTAAAATCGCCATCTTTGCCAGTCTCAAAGATTGCTTTTTCCATATGAATTTTCGACTCCTGCTCATTCTCCTGTTCCTTGCCTTGTCTTTTGTGCCACTTCTTCCAGCACAATCCATATCAGGGTTGATCACAGATGCCTATTCCGGATTCCCCGTTCCTGGCTGCGGGGTTTTGATCAAGAATGAAGATGCTCAGTACCAAACTTCATCTGATCAAAATGGAAACTACCAGCTTCTTGAGATCTTGCCAGGGAGATATACGCTCATCATCACACGTGAAGGGTATAATAATCTTGTGGCCACGGAAGTATTTGCCGTTCCGGGAAGGCCTCTGACTTACCAACACGAGCTGACACCCCTCGCTTATGAAATGGAAACAGTCTACGTACGAGCCAGCGATACGTGGGATGTCCGTCAGGATGTCTGGGTAGAAGTCATCGGCATCGAACAAACGGAACGCTTTGCCGCTAATTTCCAGGATCCGGCCCGGGTCGTGAGCGCGCTCGCCGGAGTCGCCCAACTGAATGACCAGACCAACCATCTCTCCATCCGCGGGTTGTCACCCATCTATGCCAAGTGGTACCTGGAAGGTATGGAAATCATCAACCCCAACCACACCAACAACGCCGGCACACTCTCTGATCTTCCTACCCAGGCAGGTGGCGGGGTTTTGCTTTTTTCCTCACAGGTGCTGGGCAATACCATTCTAAGTAAAGGCCCCCATCCAGTCGAGTACTCAAATGCCCTGTCCGGCATCGTGGATCTGCACTACAGGAATCCTTCGGTTACGGAATCAAAATATACGGCTACCCTGAGCCTGATCGGACTGGAAGGAAATGCAGAGGGGCCCCTCGGCCCGGGAAAGAAAAGCAGCTGGCTTGCCAACTACAGGTATTCTACAGTCGGTTTGCTTTCAGCGATGGGCGTTTCCTTTGGCGGTGAAGACATTCGCTTCCAGGATGCGCACCTGCAGCTCAATATTGCCACAGGCCAGAAGAGTCAATTGAAGTTATTCGGATTCTGGGGAACCGATGTAAATGATTTTGAAGGTATGGAAAACCCTGAGGAGCGTGAGGAGGACAAGGAGCGATTCAACATCCGTTTCGAGAATATCCTTTTCGGGGCCGGGATGAAATACCAGACTCTGATCGGGTCAAAATCCCTGATCAAAGCAGGCGCCGTTTATTCCAGATCAGATGCCTTGCGAAACCAATTCAGGCTTGCGCCCAGCCAGGATCCGGATTTTTATCGGTATACGGGAATGCAGAACGAATTGCTGTCCTCTTTTGTCGAGCTCCAGAGCAAGGTCGGCCTGACAGGCCGTCTGAATGCAGGGATCCAGGGAAAATGGTTACGGGACGAGTTGGAAAACGATTTCAGCCCGGGGGAAGACATTGAAACGGCGCAAGGCACGAATGCAAGGCTGCAATTACGCCCGTATGCAAACTATCTTTTGCAGCTTTCAAGACGGCTTCAGGCACAGGTCGGAACAGCCGTCAGCCTTTGGTCGACAGACAATCGGTTGCTTTTTGAGCCACGCCTGTCACTGACCTACCATTTGCGGAACAGCATCAGGCTCTATGGCGGATACCAGCGCACGAGCCAGGATGCGGGGCAGGTCATCTTCTCGAAGAACCAGCTGCCTGTGATGAACGAAACGTCCAGGGTCATCACGGCCCACCTTTTCCATATCGGCTATGAGGAACAGCTGACAATTGAGCAGAAATTATCCATTGAAGCGTTTTACACATCCATTGAAAATGCTGGCATTTATGATGGTGCCCTGTACGCTTCACAACTGTTTGATGCATTTCCGCCCGCTGCAATTGCCTACCAGGGAAAAGAACGCGTTTTCGGCATTGAGGCTTCCTTTGAGCAGGCATTGACCCAATCCTTCTTCTGGTCTGCCAACGCAACCCTGTACAAGAGCCAGCTGGAATCTCCCGAAAGCGGCTGGGTAAGTTCTCGCTTTGACGGTGGTTACATTTTTAACCTCAATCTGGGAAAAGAATGGGAAAAATTCACCGACCGGCACCAGCGTACCTGGGGCATTTCTGCACGGCTGACCATCCTTGGCGGCCTCCGGGACCGGGAGATCAATGCAGAAGAAAGTGCATTGCAGGAGGCTACAGTCTATGCCTCGGCATTATACGACCAGAAGCTCTCTACCTATATCAGGCCCGATGTAAGTGTCTATCTTTTCAAAAACAAGGGGAATCGCACCATCCGCTGGAGCCTGGACATCCAGAATGTGGCAAGCATCCGCAATACTGCCTATTTTTATTTCGATGCCGTGACAGGCCAGGTCGAAGAAAAAACACAATTGGGGATCATCCCGATTCTTTCATGGCGGATCGGATTCTGATGAAAGACCCGGATCTGCCGGCTATTGTCTTGCCCCGTCCTGGTTCCTGAAATACCGGATATACTGGATGATTTCCTTCAGGTTCGACAGCCCTTCCTCTACCAGGTCGGGCCGGATGATCTGCGGTTTCCCATACTCGATCTTACACACCTTGGGATCGATCATGGCATACGTATAGAACACGCTTGTCAGCACTTTGTCTATTTCGATAATTGAATCATACGTCAGCAATGTCTGCACCACCAACTCCCGGTTTTCCGGATAGAGGTTCAGCAAAAACCAGAAAGCCTTTTTCAGCTCCATCTTCTCCATCAGGTACACGGCTGATGCCCATGAATATTCCCCGGGGAACATGAACTGCATCAGTTCGTCATTCGCCAGGATGTTCCGGACCTCTGCCGAAATGAAGAGGGTATCTTCTTCCGCACGGATCCCGTGTTCATACAGGTTTGCCAGCCATTCGCCCATTTTCACGGCATTCTCCCTTTCCGCCTCCGTCATCGGGCCCGCGGTTTGCTGCCCGAAGACGGTAAGTGGAACAAGGGTGAGCAATATGATTTGTCCAATGAACCTCATTGACATGCTATTCTGATTTTGTGACGGGAAAAAGGGCATTCAGCTGCTCTTCAATTGAGCTCAGCCTGGCATCGGTGGCCTGCATTTTCGTTTCGTACTGCTTCAGGATATTGATGAAGGTCCCGTTGTGCACGCCGATAACTGTATTCACCATCTTTGGCCCCTCTCCTTCAGCCTTTTCCCAGGCACGGCCAACAGCCAACGCAAAATCATCCACAGTCATGTCTTTCGGGTGAACGGCAACGCCATATCCGGGGATTCCCCCCTTCCCAACAATGAAATCGCCTGTTTGGACAGGGCCCATCACCTTCACCGGGATCTGGCCCATGAATGCCACTTTGTTTCCGTCATGTGTTTTGTCCTCAGGGGGTGTATTTCCGAGCACGATCGGGTTTGTGGAAACGGCCATGACCTGCTCGGCATTCGAGAGGTCCTTCGAGATCTTTCCACCAACAACCCCAATAATATCCCCTGCAGAAACATGTTCGGCATGGTCCGCCCTTTCCAGCCACTCTGCATAATCACCAAACCCGGAATTGTACTGCACACCAATTGAATTGTAGTCTTCGATCACGTTTGAGATCTGGGCGACTGCATTGATCAGGTACTTCCCGGCTGTTTCGGCGATCTGTGTCGGGTCCAGCCCGATGACCGTCAAGCCGGCAAAAGAATTGAACAGGTTGAGGAAGTAGGAAGCATTCAGATAACTCAGGCCCCATTCCTCGATGGACTGCGCTTCAATGGCGCCCAATTGCCTGTCGTCCTTATCCGTAAACTGGATGAACTTATTCTGGCTGGTCAGTGAATTCTGCACATTGACGAACTGGATATTCGGGAGGTCAAAGCTCCCCTGAAAGTCCGGGACCGGCGGGCAAGGCAGGTCGGGAATTTCCGGGATGAGCTCAAACTTTGGGGTCACCAAAAGAGGAGGAATTGTGAGTCCGGGTACTGCGAGGTCCGGATCATCATTATCATCCGGCCCGTCAGGAAAAATGACTATCTCGTTCCAGAAGAATTTTGAAGGGGTTTTTAACTCCGGAATTTCAACTGGAAGGCTCAATTTATCGTTCAGTTCATCGATGACCTCCTGTGTCAGGTTACATGCAGCTGCCCCAACAAATTCAAAACCGGGCAGGATATGATCTTCTGCGATCTCCAGCAACTCCTCGCCAAACGGAAGGAAGTCATCCACGCCAAAGGAACCCCCGTTGTTTAAAAGTGAGGTGATGAGCGTTTCCGTGGCACCGACTGCATCGCTGATGAAATCAAGCCCCGGCGGCTGCAATGAGACCTCGCTTCCATTCCACCGTGGATGCGTCTTGCCGAGTTTGATCTTCAGTCCGTCCCCGTTCCCGTCATGGGTGTTTTCAAAGGTTGCGATGTAACTGCTCGATTCTGTGGTCAATTCAAGTTTGTCATGAATCGCAGTCATCCCGTTGATCGTGGTGTTGCCGCCATCTTTGTTCAAGACCACATTTTGACCGACGGTCACGTCATCTACTACATTGAGGCTCCCGAATTCGCCTTCCCCGGCAATGTCTATGCCGCCGCCGCCAATGATGTCGCTGCCTACCTTCAGCGAATCCGTGATGGTAACTTTTCCATTCACGAGCTGATCACCATTTAAAGTGAAGTCGCCAAAAAACTCAATGGTGCCATCTGCATAAAAAACAGCCCGCACCTCTGCCATCGTTTTGAGGACAAGGTCTGCATCATCGGCCGTGCCGACATACTGGGATTGGTCATCCACATTCAGGTTTCCGTTCACACCCCATACGTTGGATGGCGTCGGGGGCCCCTGGCCATTACGGCTATTCCCTGAAGAGGCAAGTCCGTCTGCAGAACCGGCATGGAAGGCGTATGGGACACTGAGCATCTGGCTTTTGCTTAATACGGCAAAGCCGCCCTCTTGTCCGTTTTGAATGGCCACCTGCATCCAGATTTTCTTTTTGCTCCAGGGAATTTTCGAAAAAGTCCCTTGAAGGGCATCTCCATGTCCGATCGTCAGTGAAAACAAACCTAACCGGTTGGTTTTGACCCGATGTGATTCTGCATAGATGGCCCGGTCATTTTCAAGGAAATCACCCAGCTCAATGAGCAGGGTGATTTCCCTGTCGGCTAAAACATTGCCTTCGAGGTCCCGCGCAACAGCCTGGTAGTTCATGCCTTGCGGCACGTTCTGGGTGAATGCAATTTGAAGGCAGAAAACAGAAATGAAAAGCGTTATGCATGTTGTTTTCATGATGCTGAAACTGATTTTTTGAAATTGAAAATTATACCTTGGTTATCCTGAATGTCTTGAAAATGAGCCCCCTCTGATCACTCACCCTGAGTAAATAGAGGCCTGCAGGCAAGTATGCCATATCGACCGAAATCCGCCTGTCGCCCGGCATGGATTGCAATACCCTTACGACCCTGCCTTCCAGCGTGGTCACGACAACATCAACCGGTTGGGTGAACGGCGCGTCCAGCGTGACTTCAACTGACGTATGGAATGGATTCGGAAAAACCCTGATCACGTCCCGGTTGAAGGGAACTTGTTCTGTGATTCGTTCATCGGATAATTCATTTTCCATTTCAGTGATCACCAGGTAAGGCTGGATGAAGCCTTCCGTGGCAAACATATCGCCAACGCTGGATGACTGGACGGCGACTTCGCCCAGTGACCATTGCACAGACAGGTCACCCGCCTGACCGATCCCCCCGCCAGAATTGATCACCTCCAGTCCAGTATCCTGTGCAGTGAGGGCAATTGAAAAAAGGAATAGAATTGAAACGGCAAGGGGTTGCTTCTTCATTGGAATTTTGGTTATTTCAATCCAATAATAGGGAGTGAAAGCAGGCATATCCACCCCACAAAAGGGGGGTGCCCAGCTAATGAGCTGAAAATCAATTTTTTAACATCTGATTTATCCATCGCAAATATTGAAAAGGGTTTCGGTTTTCCTGTATTTTCTCCTGGCTGCCTGCCCTTTTCTGGGTGCAGAAGAGGTGACTTATGAGATCCGGCATTACTCCGTCGGGGACGGATTGTCAGATCACCGCGTGTATTGCATTCTGCAGCACAGCAGTGGATTCGTATGGGTCGGGACAGAGGATGGGGTGAACCGCTTTGATGGCTACAGGTTTTTTCCGCTATCCTTTCCAGAATTGCCCCACCTCGACGAAAAGCCGCTTTCGTCCAGGGTCCTGAACCTGACAGAACTGAAAAACGGGATGATCCTTGTCGAATCCGCGGAGGAGGACAATACAAGGGAAAGCTATTTTCTCCTGAATCCGGAAACACTGAAATTCCATAGCAGGATATTCAGGGTTTCAGAACCGGATACCTGGTGCTACGCATCTGGATCAGATACCATTTACCTGGACCAGGATCAAAGGAAACCTGGAAAGACCTTTCCGTATGGACAGGATACGCTGGGCAACAGGTTCGTTTTCACGAAAGACCGGATTGCTGCAAGAATTATTTACAATTCCGGAGAGGTCCTTGATCTATCAAGTGATTGGTTATCTCTCAGCAATCCCTCTTCTCCTGTCGGAAACAACTTTGAAGAGCTCTTTTACATCAGGCACCTCAACGGTTTGGTCAAGGTCACGATCAACAGCTCTGCATTTGAATCTTTTTTGAACAAGGACCTGGGGGACTGGGAGTATGGCCTGAATGGGCGATCCATGATCAAACTCAATCCGGACCTGTTGCTTTTTTCTCCAGAAAGGTATGCACCGGTTTTGGTCAACATCAATACAGGTGCATCAGAGCCCTATATCATCCGAAACAGGGAAACCGGGCAGCCTGTGCCGTCAACGAGCATCCGGGGGATGTATCACTATAATGACAGTACAATTATCGCCACTTCCGTGACCGGGACCATTTTCTCGTTTAACTGGAAAACCAGGGAAACGGAAAGTTACCACAGAGGGTACTACCGGAATATCCTCCATTCAACCCTGCTGAATAACGGAAGGCTGCTGGTTGCCGGCCAACCCAACCATCCTGACGAGCCATCTCTTTCACTTTTTGACCCGGTGACCAGTGTGCTGACACCCCTTGATTTCAAGTATCGGTTTCACTGGCCCCAGGGGACGGGCCAGTGCTTCCTGTTGGAGTCAGGCAATAGGACCGCCTGGCTTGGCACAGTGAATGGCCTGTACCGCCTTGACCTGGGAAAAAATACCGTGATCGAAGCCTTCATGTATACAGGCGCAAGCCATGAAACCGGTTTCTCCTTTCCGGTCCACAAAATCCTCAAAAGCCCCATTGTCCTCGTATTGCATGAGGATGAGAACGGGAATTTGTGGGTCGGCACAGAAAACGGTGGCCTGCAGGTGCTCGGACCGAAAGGAAATAATTTCCTTGAAGTGGACGCTGACGATGGCCTCTCCGATAATACTGTTTGCGGGATTGTTCCCGGAAAGGACGGGCTTTGGATAAGCACATATCACGGCCTGAATTATTTGGAAAAAAAGCCCTGGTCAATCCGGACATTCTATACAGAATCAGGCCTGCCGCACAACGAATTCAACAGGTTTTCCTTCTACAGGGAAAGCGATCACGAGATCTACCTGGGGACGATGAACGGTTTTTGCAGTTTCAACCCGGATGACCTGCTTAATTCCAGCACAGATGTGTTTCTCCTTTTAAGCGAGGCGCGCTTTTTCGAGCCGAATGGAAAAACGCAAAAGGTAATTCAAACCTACCCGGACAATGGGCCGCCCCTCTCCATATCGAGCACCAACAGGAGCTGTGCATTCCGGATGGCACTGAATCACCATGCACATCCTGAATCGAATACTTTTGCCTATGCCCTTGAGCCTGCAAGCGGGCGATTCAACAACGAGCAGACTCAATGGAGGCAAAATGGAAAAGACCGTCAGATCCGGTTCGAATACCTTCCGGCAGGCCGGTACACGTTACGGGTACGTGCCACATCACTTGCCGGCATGGTGCCCGGTGAATTCAGGATCAACCTCCATGTACGGGAGGTCTTTTACAAGACTGCCTGGTTCGTTACCCTCTCCGGATTCTTGTTTATTTCCATTGTATACACATTCTACAGGTTCCGGCTGAACAATGCCATCCGGCTTGAACAGTTGAAAACAAGGCTCAGCAGTGACCTGCATGACGATGTCGGCAGTGTCCTTTCCGGTGTTGCTTACCAGATGGAGCTATTGGAGTATTCAGTCGAGGATGAAAATAAAACCCTGGTCCGGCAGATCGCTGCATCCAGCCGGCAAGCCATGTCCAGGATGCGTGATGTGGTCTGGGCGATCGATTCCCGCAACCATACATTCCTGGACCTGACGGAACGCATGAAGGAGTTTGCCGATGAGTTGCTGTTCCCTTTGGGCATCCGGTGTACATTCGATTTCAGTTCGCTACCCCTGAAAAAAGATGTGCCTGCACCTGTCCGGCATGACCTGTTATTGATCTTCAAGGAATTCCTGACAAATTCTGTCAAGCATGCAGATGCTGACCATATCCGTGTCAAGCTTGGCATGGAGGGTGGTTCCATTGAACTATTGCTCCGGGACAATGGGCAGGGTTTGCAAAAAGATCCGGGCAAAGTCACGGGCCAGGGGTTAAAAAACATGCGAATGCGCGCCCGGAAACTGAATGCATCTTTCCGGATCCTGGAAGGTGATGGATTCGGGATCGAGGTTAAAACATAGACGCAGCCCCACTATTGTGGGGTTGTCTCAGGCGAATTATCAAATACCTTTATTGGAAAAAATGTGAGCAACATCAAAGTCAGCATTATTGAAGATGAGCCCCTCGTCCTGAGCAGCCTGGAAGGACTGATCGGAACCCAGCCGGGGATGACCCAAACGGTTACAGCCAACTCCGTGGAGTCATTTCTATCCAGCGCCCATCAACAGGCCCCGGACATCATCCTGCTTGACATCGGGTTGAAAGGGGGAATGAGCGGCCTTGAGGGCATTCGTCCGCTCAGGCAGAAATTTCCGGACGCTGAAATCATCATGCTCACCACTTTTGACGACACGGACCGCGTGTTCAAGGCCCTTTGTGCCGGGGCATCTGCCTATCTCACAAAAAGAACCCCTTTCCCAAGAATCGTCGAAGCGATACAGACCGTCCACCGGGGAGGCTCCTATATGTCCCCAACCATCGCCCGGCGCATTGTGGACCATTTTGCGCCGACAGAAAGCCAATCATCCCTGCTGACCCCACGCCAAAACCAGATCGCTGAAGGAATTGTAGATGGCCTGAGTTATAAGCTCATTGCCGACAAACTGATGATCAGTACAGAAACCGTTCGTGACCATATCAAGAAGATCTACAGGAAACTTCAGATCAACAGCAAGGCTGAACTGATCAAGATGAAAATGAGCGGGGAACTTGATTAGCCGGCAGGTAAGAATCAGGAATCTTTCGACACATTTTCCCTGCGAATGGCATAAACCAGTTCATCCTCGTAGCGCCCATTTTTGTATAACGTTTTTGCAAACCTGCCTTCCAGGATAAATCCACATTTCTCAAGGACCCTCTGCGATGCCCTGTTTGATCCGTACGGACGAGCAAAGATGCGGTCTATGTCAAAATTGCGAAACCCGTACCGGATCATCTGCATGACCACCCGTGTCATGATGCCCTTTCCCCAGTATGGCTCAGCCAGCCAGTAGCCCAGTTCTGCGTTCTTTTTGAAGATGTCCTCCTGCGGGTGGAGCCCGATAGCGCCGCAAGCCTCCCCGTCGATCTCAATAGCCAGGATCTGTTCAGGTGATGTTGCTGAGGCCATCTCAATAAAGTTCCTTCCGCTTTCCTCAGTGTATGGATGCGGAAACCGGTCGGTCAATTGCTTTGCGATATTGTAATTGTCCGCATACTTCAACAGGGAAGGAAGGTCGCTGATCCGCCACGGCCTTAGGTGAAATTCAATCATTTTTCTTGCATCTTGCGACCCGGACAGCTGAAAATTACTCTTTAAAAATGACCTTTTCAAACGTGACTTGATTCCCTGCCTGGATCCGGAAAAAGACCATGCCTTCTCCAGCATGCAAGGCTGCTTTTGATACATCAAGCACATTCAAACCCCGGACACCTTCTACGGAAAACGTGCCCATCACATTCCCGGAAAGGGAAATCACCTGCATGTCAATTCTGGCATCCTGTTCAAGCTCTACCTCGATCCAGACTTTCTCGGATGCCGGGTTTGGCCTGATGCGGACGATGAATCCCTCCATCTCTGAAAGGTGCACCCGGGGTTCCATCCGGATTGGAACGGGAATGACTGCTTGTTGTTCCTGCAAATATCCTTCAGGGTGTAGGTCTTCTTCTTCCAGGCGAAGCATTTGGGATAGTATCCCGCTTTCCAGTGCCACAAGGTCGAGGGAGAACAAATCTTCCTTGCTGGCAAAGTGTTGTGTTTCTGGTACAAACCAGCTGAAATGCAGCCTGCTGCTGTCATCTTTCGCCCAGGTCAGGTCTTTTTCAAGATCCATTGCTCCGGAAAAGACATCCCTGATTTCCAGGCCGATAGTGGAAAAAGTAAGCTGTAATCCGAGCAGGTCAATTGCACTTTCAATTCCGATTCCGAGACTGAATACCTCGCCCCGTTGGACATACCTGTCCCTGAAACCAAGGATGATCCCTTCCTGGCGAGCGAATATTTCCTTGCCGGCAAAGTTATCCGGCACACCATTCACATCACCAACTTTGATCCCGGCAAAAAACACGTTGTTCATATTCTGCTCCAGTGTTGGCAGGCTGAGGACCTCATCAAAATCAAACGGGCTGCCGGCCTGGCCATGATCTGAAACAACAACAAACCGCCAGCTGTCATTATCCGGCAAGATATCATAAATGCCGAGCAACAGTTTTTTCAATTCAACCAGGTCCAGGGCGGTTACCGAATTGCTCCTGTTGGCATCGGCGGCAACGTACTGCTCATTTCGTTCAAATGGCTGGATGTTCAGCAGGTGCTGCTGGATACGCACAAGGTCGAGGGTACTCACACCCATTTTGTAGGCATTCCTTTTCATGGGCCGGATGTAATAATCTTCTCCATTCTTCAGGTCCTGAATGGAGAACATCCCGCTATCAATCAGGGTGTCGATCAGCATTTCGTTGAAATCAGGCATATGGGCGACCTGGAAGCGCACATTTTCAAGTGGAAGATCCTGCAGTGCTGATATTCCCCCGGAAATGGTCCGGAGCAGCTGGTCGGGTGATGTACAACTGGCCTGCACGGACACTTCATCCAGGTCCCATGCAGCCACCGGGGCATTATTCCCGAACAGGCAATATGCAAGGAGCTCAAAGCGGAAAACCGCAGGCTGGTCGATCATGAAATCCTGGTTGCCCAGGAAGTCAAATTCTTCCAGTGTCCAGTCCATTGTCGTCTGGATATCCTTTTCTTCAAAGATCACGGCACCATCCTTCAATACCCGGACCCCGTAAAGGGTAGGATAGTTGTTCATCCCTGAGGGCCCGTCGATCCAGTCGAACATATCCGGCGCCTTTTCATAAAAAGAAAGACCGGTGATGGCAACCGCCGTGTCTGAACCGGGAGTAACTGAAAGCTCGAAGATCACAGACTTCTCACTTCCCGGGTCATACCTGCAGGTATCCTGGGCATCCACACACATGGCCGGGGAATCAAAAACACCGGGTGTACAGGAATGTGTATTTATTTCAGGGTTTTCACGGTACAGGATACCAGGCACAACATCTGCGCAATTCACCGGACTCGGCACTTCGGCTGTAAATTCCGAGTAATCCGCCGCTGAACCATCATCCGTGTAGGACCTGCACGCATCCAGTGAATAACGGACCACAGTCTGGATCACGTTGACCACGATCGTCAGGATGCTGTCACATCCGTTTGCGGCGACCAGGTTTTGGGTATAAATGCCGGCATTGTTAAAGATTTCACCGTTAATCTCGACAGATTCCCCCTCCACGATCAAAGTGTCAATCTGTTCTGCGGAATTTGGCAGGACCTGCAAATCAAAGGAGCAGGTGGACACACAGGTATCCCCGGCGCCATTGGCCCATGCGATATCCAGGGTATAGGTCCCCTCCTCAGCAGCCTTCAGGGTTTCCTGATCCTGAAAACCATCCACACCGGGGCCGGTCCAGGTCCTGCCGACCACTTCTATACCGCTTGCTCCTGCGGGCAGGACGGAAAAAGAACTCACAAGGGTCGCCGAATCCCCGGCGCAGATCCGGGCTGGTCCTTCGATTGCGCACACCAGCTCTCCGGGGAAAAAGAACGTCTCCTTCCGCACGATCAGCTGGGAAAACCACCAGGAATTGATCGTATTCACATTGCCAAATCCCGGTGTTTCGTTATCGGTAAAATTAGTCCACCGATGGCAGGGCAGCGAGCATCCCATGAGCTGGACGGCTGGCTCACCGCTACCGGAAGAAACACTGATCCCGGAATCATCATAAAACAGCAATGGCTGGTCAGCTGCCGGACGGACAGCCTGGATATTGAACCCATTGATCATGTATTCCGCATCGTACACCGGGAAGTGGTAGACTCCCTGTGCATAATTGATCACGACAGGGACAGGTGTGGAAGGATCCGGCGGAACCAGGTTGCCCAGGCCGTCATTCCCGTCCCACGGGACACAGGAAACTCTTCCAACCTCATCGGCTTCAACACGCTGGGTTACCATGATATCCGCTGTCCCGGGTGTGAAGATATCGTCAGGGCCGTCAAAATCAAGCAGGAGGTCTATCTGCCCTTCTTTGGAAGCAATGAAGTTGATGCAATAGCCGTTATCACCGGGGCACTGGCCCACGCCCAGCAATTCGATCTCCCCGGCCTCTGCGGTCTGACAGATATCTATTGGGTCGTTCAGGAAGATCTCGTATTCCGCCTGTGTGAGGTTCATCAGCTCCACGCTTCTCCGGTCAACCGGGATATCCCCTGTATTTTGGGCACCAAAACTGTTGAACGCCACATTGAATGCTGCGGGCTGGAAACCACTACCCTGGAAATCGATCTTTGTGATAAAAGCAAATGCGGGGTCATCCGGGTCGGGTGCACAGACATAAAAGGCACCATTGAATGGCCTGTTCGGAAAACCGTAATCATTGACGGCAAAGAAAGCCCAGTTGTAAGACCAGACCCTTCCGGGCCTTTCTTCCGGAAATGCAGGTGTGCAATTTACGACTGTGATATCCCAAAAATCAATCAGGAATTCCGGGCGGCTGGCGGGTGCCGACGGGCTCTGGAACTCGATATAATAATTTCCTTTCCCGCTCCATCCCTGCGATGTAAGCTGGGCCGGCGTAACGACCATGGCATTATACCCTTCTGCCCCGACAAGTTGTGAAGGGCCGTTGTATGCCTCCTGCCAGTTCTGGATGTTTGCATTTGTCCCCTCGACCATGACTGGCCCGAACACAATATTCCCATTCGGGTCCTTGATGCGGTATTCATAATCATAGGCAAGCGGATTGGGGCTGTTTGCATTCGGGTGGGCGTAGCTGAAACCCAGGTATATGCATTCACCGGCAGGATCCTGGATGTTGATATAGAGCCTGCTGTTCGGATCATCGTTAGTATAGGAAGCGAAATCGCCGTAGCGGTCGTCATGGATCAGCAGGGCGGCGATGTCTGTCGTTGGGTTTCCTTCTACGGTAATGTTGCCATTAGGCGCAACCTGGCGGGTACCTTCGGCATGGATCAATTGGGAAACCAGGATCAGGAAAAAAAGAATCAGTAAACGCTTGATCATGAGTCTTTCGTTTTCGTTTATCGTTGCCGTACAAAAGGTCATGCCGGCCGATCCAATAATACTGAATTCCAGCTGAAAACAGGCAGAAACGGAGATGATCCTCGTTCGTCCTGACGATAAATGACCATGATTGAAGGAAGGATAAGTTTAGGGTGGCTGGGGGGCGTTAGCCCGGATTATGCATAAACTGGATCACAATAAAACAATCGTTCATTCCATTGATCAGACCTCTAAAATATCGAATCAAGCCCCCATCCGCCTTTCGGGCCTTTGCGATTCAAAATGCATGTTCTTTTTATTCACAAAAGAATCATTGAATTCACGATTTCTGATACTCAAAACTGAGTACCTTCACATTTTAAAATGTCGGGATTAACTCTTTAATATGTACCTGTTTATGAATCGTTTACAGATTATTCGTTTAAGCTGTTTAAAGAAATTTGTACATAAGTCGGGTTAGGGGCGGAAGTTATAACGTAAGTTTACAACTTACGAAAATTGGTATACGGGTTTGGGGGTCTGAGGATAGAATGGGTTCTATAACGTAAGTTTACGACTTACGTGAATTGGTTGAATGTGCATTTAATAAAGAAAATTCTCGTACCGCATGATCCCATAACGTAAGTTTACAACTTACGCGTGCAATGGCCATTGAATAGCCGGTTGCCTTTCCCTCAAATCCCAACCACCCCCTGCAAGGGCATTTGCCGGTATATGATCCAGCTGTGATCCCCTCCGAGATGATAAAAGATCCCGATATCCCTTGCCAGGAAAGTAAATTCATGGGGATCTCGTTCAAGCATCTTCCAGGCCTCGTCAAATACGTCGGGTGTCTGGGGCTTGCAGATCGTGGCATGGAATTTCACCTGATCCCCTTCCAGCGGGTCGGGTTTAATGCCGAATGCTGCTTCCATTTCACGAATCACCTTCCGGTGCAGCTGTTCCAGCTGTGGGTTTTCTGCCACATCGAGATAAAGGATCTTCTGTCCGAAAGAACCGATCCCTTCCAGCCTGATCTCAAAAGGCTTTGTCTGTCCAGCCAGAGCGTCAAAATAGGCGACATACCTTTCAATATCATGCACCTTAAACGAGGCTTTGATGGTAATGTGCGGATATTGCCTGCCGGGCAGGATACTGAAATGATGATGGAGTTCAAGCTGTGTTCTTCGGATGAAGTTGTATGGTTCGCGGGGCAATAAAATCCCAAACCCAATGTGCATGGATTCCTCTTTTTAATTTCTACTATATAAATCTATTTAAAAAGATTACTTACGCACCAGAGTAAACTGTACAAGGCCGGCATCAAGATGGGCCTTTTCCAGCTCACCATTGGCATAATGGTATTGATTTACTTTTCCCTTTGGATTGATCTTTTCATACGTATTGTCATCTACTTTCTGGATTTGATGAAACACTCCGTTTTCTTCCGAAAAGGACTTTTTCACATCATCCGGCTCCTCAAACAACAGGAGGATTGCAGGGTATGTGATTGGATACTCAAGTTCTTTCACTTCGTGATCATGTTCTTCATTCTTTTCGAATTTATACTTATCTCCTTCAGCCTGGATGAAAGACTCTACATGCTGTTTTCCGTTCACATGGATCACGGCATTCGCCTTGCTGAGTACCTCTCCATTGAACACGGCCTCAAAATGATATTCCACATGAACTTTCATTAGCAATGAAATGGTCGCTTCCGTTTTGCTTGTATAAATCGTATTGTCTCCGATGGTTTCTTTCTTTGCTACTAACTGACCGACGACTTTCCTGCCCCGGTCAATATCAAATTCGATGACCTCTACATTCACAGGTGCAGGCAGCAAGGCTTTAGATAAAAAAAGAAGCATGATCCAGACATTCAGCATTTTAGTTGTATTGAGACAGATTAGAGAAAACAGGACAATATTTCAAGGACAGATCAAAAATACGGCCAAATCACAAATACGGTGAGCATGCCGATATCCGGGCATGGGTTAGGGGATCATGAATTATTGACACAATTCCCGGATTATGCATCTTTTTTTAGAATTTGAAATTTAAAAAAGCCGGCGTCCATGAAAACCTTGTCTAGTCTCCCATCCTGGTACACATATTTGTTCACCCGTCCTCTGGAATTCGTTTTTTCATACGTATGATTTCCAAGGGGCTCCAGCTTGTGGTAGACACCTTCTTCCTCAGAAAAGGAAGCATTGAACTCTTCAGGCTCTTCAAAAAGGAATAATACAGATGAATAATCCACGGGGAAGTCAATGTGTTTTACTTCTTCCCTCCGCTTTTTGATTTCCGTAAACACATACACCCCGTTTTCCAGCTTGATCCTGGTCTGTTTGTGCAGGTCGTCGTTGACAAGGATTTTGACATTAGCCTGGTAAAGTTTGCCTTTCCGGTATTCAACATGGTACTCATACCATACACGAATGGTGAAAATAAAAGATATGGTTGTCTCGGAAAAGCTTTTATACACGACACGGTCATCATAAACCTCTTTAGTCGCCGTCAATTCACCCACAGGTTTTCCTCCCTTATGGATCTCAAAAGAAATCGTTTCCTCAATGGCCGGACCAGGAGAAAACACGCTTGCACCGTAGATCAAAATCATACAGATTAGAGTCATCATTCAGTTTTCTGTGCTGTTGATGGAAACAATATCAGCATAATTTCTTTCTTGTTGTTCTTTTATTTGTCACAACTTTCGGAAGTATGTAATGCCTTGAGCTGACCGGTCACTTTTTCAGTAACCTCTTCTATTGAAATGACCATTCCGGCCCCTTCTGATCGTAATTTGATCTCCACACCCCCGTTTTTCAGGGACCTGCTTGAGATGGTCAAACGGACCGGAATGCCAATAAGGTCGGCATCGGCGAATTTCTCACCAGCCCGGGCGGTTTTCTTGTCCCTGTCGTCGTAGAGCACTTCAATCCCCTGTGCTAATAATCTTTGGTATACGTTCTCAGCAGCATTCTCCACTTCTTCATTGTCCAGCAGGGCTACGATGACCACTTCATATGGAGCGACCTGAATTGGTAAACACAAGCCGTTCTCATCGTGATATTCCTCCGCAAGGCAGCCAAGCAGCCGGCCCACACCAATGCCATATGATCCCATGATGATCGACTGGCGCTGTCCACTTTCGTCCGTGTAAAATGCCTCCATGGCATCCGTGTACTTTGTGCCGAGCTGAAAGATATTACCCACTTCGATGCCGCGCACAGCCTTTAATGTATCTTCTTCCGTTTTTGCATCCGGGGAAAGGGCCCCTTCTTTCGCAACCACGATATCTGCGACAATATCTGCCGTATAATCACGCCCGTAACACACGTTCCGGACATGATGGTCGGTTTCATTTGCCCCAAGGACCAGGTTGGGTGAAACAGGTACAAGATCGTCCGCAACCAGGATCGTCTTGCCTCGGTCCACATCCACGGGCGTTGCGTAGCCTGGCACAGATCCGATACCGGTGA
>JARQTN010000127.1:3329-5066 GCA_029976695.1 Lewinellaceae bacterium | reverse complement strand
TGATTTCATATCAAAGAGGAGCTTGTAGAGGATTTCCCTTTCCTGGAAACCTGACTCACCGGCAGCGTCTTCATTGCGAATTGCCGGAAGGTTATGGTGGGCGATCTCCGGAACATACTGGACCAGTGTTTCAGCATCGATGTGTTTATCCCGGACCAGGACGGAAAGCTGTTCCACGACATTTTTTAGTTCACGGATATTTCCTGGCCAGGAATAGTTTTCAAGAAGGAGCTGCGCCCTTTCGTCCAGGCGAATAGTCTCCGTCCGATATTTATCGGCAAAGTCGTTGGCAAACTTCCTGAAAAGCATGTAGATATCCCCCTTCCGCTCGCGAAGGGCAGGAATCCGGATCGGCACTGTATTGAGTCGGTAGTACAGGTCCTCCCTGAATTTTCCCTTTTTGACCCTTTCCATCAGGTCGACATTGGTTGCGGCGATCACGCGCACATCAGTTTTCTGCACCTTGGAGGAGCCGACGCGGATGAATTCCCCGGACTCAAGCACGCGGAGCAGGAAGGCCTGCGTATCCAGGGGCATCTCGGCGATTTCATCCAGGAAGATCGTACCTCCGTTTACCGTTTCAAAATACCCCTTCCGTTCAGAGGAAGCCCCTGTAAACGCACCCTTTTCATGCCCGAAGAGTTCTGAATTGATCGTACCGGATGGGATCGCTCCGCAGTTGATCGCGATGAATTTATTATGCTTCCGGTTGCTCATGCTGTGGATCACGGTCGAGATGACTTCCTTGCCCGTACCGCTTTCCCCGCTGACCAGGACAGTCAGGTCCGTATTGGCCACACGCAGCGCCGTGTCAAGTGCCCTGTCAAGGAGCTCAGACCGCCCGATGATCTCAAACCGCTGTTTTATTGCCTGGAGGTTCTGCATATCGGATCAGGATTTTTCTGGTGTCACAATTTGACCACGCATGGACGCACTCGTAACTTCCCTGATTTTCACATGGACATAATCACCGGGCTCCAGTCCCGGCCGTTTTGGGAAGATGATCATTTTATTCTGGGAGTTCCTGCCCTTGAATTCCTGATCCGACCTTTTGGAATCCCCCTCGATCAGGACTTCAAACGTCTTCCCGATATCCTTTTGGTTATGGCGGTAACTGATCTGGTTCTGCAGCCGGATGATCTCATTCAGCCGGCGCTTTTTCACTTTGAGGGGAATGTCATCCTCGAACTTCCGTGCTGCCAGGGTACCCGGCCGTTCAGAATAAAAAAACATGTAGGACATGGAGTACTGCGCAAATTCCATAATGGACAGTGTATCCTGGTGTTCTTCTTCGGTCTCTGTGCAGAACCCGGCAATCATGTCAGAGGAAATCGCGCAGTCCGGCATGATCTCATAGATCTTTTGCACGCGCTCCATATACCATGACCGGTCATAGGTCCTGTTCATCAGTTCAAGGATCCGGCTGTTACCAGACTGGACAGGCAGGTGGATATACTTGCAAATATTTTTGTGTACCGCCATCGTGTGCAAGACTTCGTTGGTGATATCCTTCGGGTGGGAGGTGGAGAAACGCACACGGAGCTTCGGGTCGACTTCTGCTACCATCTGCAAGAGGGAGGCAAAATTCACGACCACGGAAGTTTCCGGATTTTCCCATTTGTATGAATCCACATTCTGGCCAAGCAGCGTCACTTCGCGGTATCCACGGCCAAATAATTCAACTGCCTCCGCCACGATGCTGAATGGATCCCGGCTGCGTTCCCTGCCGCGGGTAAA
>JARQTN010000127.1:0-3229 GCA_029976695.1 Lewinellaceae bacterium | reverse complement strand
CCAAGCACGCCGACCAGCGTCCCCGGCCGATCGCGCTTGACCCGGTCAAATACCCGGAGTCTTTTGCGGACCGTATCTTCAGCCTTCTCACGGATGGAACATGTATTGATCAGGATCAGGTCGGCGCATTCCATGTCCTTCGTCGGGTTGTACCGGGCCTCTTTGAGGATTGAGGCCACGATCTCGCTGTCATTGAAGTTCATCTGACATCCGTAGCTTTCAATATAAAACTTTTTGCCTCCTTCAACGGCCTCCATATCCTGACCGGGAACAGCAAAAACACTGCCTTGCATCTCCTGATCGAGCATTTGCTGGTCACGCAATCCAATATCCGTTTTATCAAACATGCAATTCAAAATTTGGAACGCAAAGATATGTTTTTTTCAGGCGGAATGTCAAAATGGCAGTCAGCTCAAATGCTTACGCAGATCATAAAACGAAGGGTCGGGGAGATCGCGTAAATTCGTAACTTCCACATATGTTAGGAGACCATCACAAGCTTTTCGGGCTGCTGGGCAGAAAGCTCGGGCACAGCTTTTCCAGACCGTATTTTACGGAGAAGTTCAGAAAGGAAAACCTCGTTCATTTTGCCTACGAAAATTTCGAGATCCCTTTGATTGGGGACTTTCCGAAACTCTGGACCGAACACCACCACCTGCTGGGTATGAATGTCACGCTGCCATACAAGGAGGCGGTCATTCCCTACCTTGACAAGCTTGATCCTGTCGCGCGGGAAGTGGGTGCCGTGAATACCATTGCACGTCACCAGGAAGATGGCCTGATTGGGTATAATACGGATGTCATCGGGTTTCATGCATCCTTGAGTTCAATGCTTGCAGGAAGGCGTGTATCGGGCGCCCTGATACTCGGCACAGGAGGAGCTTCAAAGGCCGTTGCATTTGTCCTGCGCACGATGAAAATCCCCAGTTTGCATGTTTCAAGGAACCCGGAAGGCGATAAAATTGGCTATTCCGAAATCAATCGCAGCCTGCTGCATACCTATCCACTGATCATCAATACAACCCCCCTTGGCATGCACCCGCAAACAGAAACATTTCCACCAATTCCATATACCGGTCTCGGACCTGAAAACGCCCTGTTTGACCTCGTCTACAATCCTGAAAAAACCGTATTTTTACAAGAAGGAGAAAAGCGCGGCTGCCGCTGCATGAACGGCATGGAAATGCTTGTTTTGCAAGCAGAAGCCTCGTGGAAAATTTGGAACCAACACTTGAATTAGTTTCATGGAAGAACCAGCCACCCGTCAGCAAGTCGTTGACTTTACAAACACGCAGATCGCATTCTCAAGCAAATCTGACAAGGATCTCAAAGGCCAGGCGAGATTGTTTAAGTTCATGAATAATTCCACCCTGGTGCAAATGGGCTCGCCATTCGCACTGTTGGGTGCAAGGATGCAGATTCCTTTCATCGACTCCATCATCAAGAAAACCATTTTCACGCATTTCTGCGGTGGCGAGACATTGAATGAATGCCAGAAAAAAATAGACCATCTCCACAAGTATAAAACATTTACGATCCTCGATTACGGGGCGGAGGGCAAGACCACAGAAAAGGAGCTGGACGAGACACTGGAAGAATTCCTTCGTGCGATTTCTTTTGCGGCTTCCAATCCAAGCGTGCCTGTTGTCAGTGTCAAGCTAACGGCACTTTCGGATAACTACATCCTCGAAAAGTGGCAATCCGGGGAATCCTTTACAGAAGAAGAAAGCAAACGATGGGAAAAGGTCCTTTACCGGGTGAATGCCATGTGCGAAAAAGCGTATCATCATGGCATCAAGGTTTTTATCGATGCTGAAGAAAGCTGGATCCAGGATACGATCGGTTACCTCGCTGATGAGATGATGAAAAAATATAACCGGGAGAAAGTTTGCGTGTATACCACCTACCAGCTTTACCGGCACGACCACCTGGCATTGTTGCAAAGTGACTTCGAAAAGGCAAAGCGGGAAAAATACCTGTTGGGCGCCAAACTCGTGCGCGGGGCGTACATGGACAAGGAGCGGGAGAGAGCAAAAGAAAAAGGGTATCCATCTCCCATCCAGCCGGACAGGGCCTCCACAGACAGGGACTATAACGAGGCTGTATGTTTCTGTGTCGACAATTATGAAACGCTGGCGGTGGCCAATGCATCCCACAATGTGGAAAGCAACCGGCTCCAGGCTGAGCTCATTGCAGAACGTGATTTACCACGGAGCCATCCCCACCTGAACTTCTGCCAGTTATACGGCATGAGCGACAATATCACCTTCAACCTCGCTGATGCAGGCTTTTTCGTGGCCAAATATCTCCCTTACGGGCCCGTCAGAGAAGTGGTACCATATTTGATACGTAGGGCAGAAGAGAATGCGTCTGTGACCGGGGATATGAGCCGTGAGCTTAAACTGATCATGGAAGAGATTAAGCGCAGGGGATTGTAATTCAGTAAATTAAGATTATGAAAAGAATTGGATTTTTGATCCTGGCGGCTTTTTTAGCTGTCCAGGTAAATGCACAACGCATGTTTTTTGACGCAGGCATAAAAGTCGGTTACGGCGCGACCGTATTGTTCAATACAGACATTTTCGACAGCGGCAACTACCGGCACTTGCCGACATTCGGACCTGCCTTTGGCGGAAAACTCGGCGTCAACTTCAATGCGCACCATGCACTCACTTTTGATGTCATGCAGCAGTTCTCCAAGCAGGAACTTGAATTCGAACTGCCCGGTTCAAATGCAGAGAATACGGACCTGGTCAGCTGGACACATACCGATTTTGCCTTTCTCTACCGATATTCGACTTATGGGGCATTTATCGAAATCGGCCCGAAACTGAGCACGGTCAGCAAAGTCACCCACGAGATCAGCACGGAAGCATCAGAGCGGGATGCAACTGATTTTTACGAAAAAACCTACATGTCCGGGATCTTTGGATTCGGGAGTTATTTTGCCGGTTCCGACCTGGTGACCTTCCAGTTGGGGATCAGGTTGCATTTCTCGTGGCAGGATATGGTCAATGAGGATGGCAAGCTGCAAGAGAACAATTACCCGACACCCGCATTCCCGGAAAGGCTAAACGTGGCAAAAACCCTTGCAACGGCAGCCATGATTAACCTGGAGGTCAATTATGCCTTCGGACGATTTGCAAAGACTGAATGTACCGGCAGGAAGAAACTCATCCTTTTTGAATAATCATACATGACGAAAAACCCGAAAAAAATCCCGTGCAGG
>JARQTN010000126.1 GCA_029976695.1 Lewinellaceae bacterium | reverse complement strand
TAAGGTTCCTCTACACGATCCAGTACCGTCGGGTCAGGCAGGTCGTTTGGCGTGTGGATGGCCATCTCCTCCCCTTTTTTGGTAAAAGCAAAATAAGATACGTTTGGTACGGTTGTGATGACTTCCTGGTCAAATTCCCGCGACAACCGCTCCTGGATGATCTCCAGGTGCAGCATCCCCAGGAACCCGCACCGGAAACCGAAGCCGAGCGCAGCGGATGTTTCCGGTTCAAATACAAGTGACGCATCGTTCAGCTGGAGCTTCTCCAGGCTGTCCCGCAGATCCTCGAAATCGTCAATGTCGATCGGGAAAATTCCGGCAAATACCATGGGCTTGACATCCTCAAACCCCTTGATCGCAGATTTACAAGGATTTTCTACCGAGGTGATCGTATCACCCACCTTAACTTCCTTGGATATCTTGATGCCCGTGATGATGTAACCCACATTCCCGGCTTCCAGTTGTTTGACAGGCACCTGGTTGATCTGCAGGATGCCGATCTCGTCAGCCTCGTAGGAATTTCCTGTATTCATGAACCGCACCTCCTCACCCTTCCTGAGTTTGCCATTGAAAATGCGGAAATAGGCCACGACACCGCGATAAGCGTTGAACATGGAATCAAAGATCAACGCCTGCAACGGGGCTTCCGGATCACCTTCAGGTGGCGGGATCCGGTCGACGATCGCGTTCATGATCTCCTGGATGCCGATGCCGGTCTTGCCGCTTGCCTCGATGATCTCGCTCCTGTCGCATCCGATCAGGTCAATGATCTGGTCAGCGACCTCTTCGACCATCGCACTTTCCATATCTACCTTGTTCAGGATCGGAATGATCTCGAGGTCATGGTCAATAGCCAGGTAGAGGTTGGAAATGGTCTGTGCCTGGATACCCTGCGAAGCATCGACAAGCAACAAGGCACCTTCACAGGCTGCAATGGACCTCGAAACTTCATAGGAGAAGTCCACATGCCCGGGTGTATCGATCAGGTTGAATGTATATTTTTTCCCATCCGAATGCTGGTAATACATCTGGATCGCATGGCTCTTGATCGTGATCCCGCGTTCCCTTTCGAGGTCCATATCGTCCAATGCCTGATCCTGCATATCGCGTTCTGATATGGTATCTGTAAATTCAAGCAACCTGTCTGACAGGGTGCTTTTCCCATGGTCAATATGCGCAATGACACAAAAATTCCGGATCAATTCCATAGGGCTCAAAAGTACGATAACTGGAGTACATTCCGAACGGTGCCCAATGAATAAAGTTTAAGGTCATACCCTGTCATCAGCCACTCCTCCTGCCGAACCGGGGGACACAAAATGGATCAATCGACGAATTTCGACAGCTGTTGGGAATCCATCGCCGGACGTCCTGGTTTGCGTTCCTGTTTTTCAGCGAGAACACCTATTTTTGATCACATCTAATCCATTAATCCAGTCCATATGAAAAAGCGATTCATCTCCATTTGCATTCTGCTGGCAGCCACATCGATCATGATGGCGCAGTATCAGTTCGAGGTTGAAAGGAGCCTGCCCGGCACATCCATCAAGAACCAGGAGAACACGGGCACCTGCTGGAGTTTTGCGACAAACTCCTTCCTTGAATCAGAGTTAAAAAATGAACTCGGCCAGGATTTTGATCTCAGCGAAATGCATGCGGTCAGGACGATCTACCTGGATAAAGCCAGGAACTATCTCCTCCGCCAGGGAAAGGCGAATTTCAGCCAGGGCAGCCTTTCGCACGACGTGATGCGGGCCATCTCCATGGCAGGGGCCATCCCGGAATCTGTGTATGACGGGAAACTCAATCCTGATGACCGGCATGACCACACGGAAATGGAAAACCTGATGAAGGCCGCACTCGATACCTACCTGAAAGGCAAAAGACTATCCTCAAAATGGGAGGAAGTGATCAACAGCATCATGGACGTGTACATGGGCACGGTCCCGGAAACATTCATGTATGAAGGGAAAGAATACACCCCGATCACATTTGCGCAAATGTTAAACCTCGATCTCGATGACTACATCAGCATCACCTCCTTTTCCCACCATCCGTTTTACAGCAAATTCGTGCTGGAGATCCCGGATAATTATTCCAACGGAAGTTATTACAATGTGCCGCTCGATGAGTTGACCGACATTGTCGATCGGGCGATTGCCAGAGGATATACCGTCGCATGGGATGGAGACGTCAGCGAAAAAGGGTTTTCTGCAAGCTCGGGAATCGCAGTTCTTCCAGAAAATACCCAAAGGGAGGACCTCTTTTCACAGCCGGGACCCGAGATCAGCGTGACCCAGGAAAACAGGCAGGCAAACTTTGAGAACCTTTCGACTACAGACGACCACCTGATGCACATCGTCGGGATCTCCCGCGACCAGGATGGCACCAAATACTATGTCATCAAAAACTCATGGGGCGAAATCGGGAATTACAAGGGTTATTTATATATGTCCGAACCATATTTCAGGATGAAAACAATCGCCGTGATGGTGAACGGAAATGTGCTCCCTCCCGAAATCAGCCACAAACTGATGCCCTGAAAAACTGAAAGTGCCGGAGATCCCAAAATGATGTGCGCACAGGCAGCACATTCTCCTACAGAGCGTTCATAGTGTACAAGACACATGAATACAGAGCTATGCGCTTAATACAATCCCTGATCGGAGTCTTCATCCTGTTCCTGTGCAGTTGCCAGTTGTTTGAAAGTGCCTCCCCGGAGCTGGTGATCAAAGTGGAGGCTGATATTGAATTGAACCTCAGGGAACAACTCCCGACCGATGGCAATGGCTTTTACCTGAATCTGACTTCCTCGGACACTACTGATTGTGCCGGGCTCGAATACCATTGCGACTACAGTTTGCAAGGCAGCACCTTGCTGTTTCATGTCTTCGGCATTAAAGATTCGGATCACTGCGACGGGAACAGTTATCACGTGATGAGTGACGTGCTCTTACACCCTTCAAACGGCAGTTATGATGTCCGGTTTGTCGTGGGTGACGACATCGAAAACTTCGGGAAGTTGATGATCAACAATGAGCGTGTCAACCTGACTTTTCCTGAACTAATTGGCCTCCGGATCCCCTATGAAACGCTTTACCGCATCCCCCGGGGCACGGTCTGGGGATATGTGGCAGGAGAGGGTGATCTCGATGGAGCCCTTGCCTGGCTGGAGGACAAGTTTCTGCTCTATGGAAGAATCCCCAACCTGAGACCGGGGTATTACGGCTATTTCACGATCAGTGATGAGCTCAGTGAGCGAAGGATCTACCCGCAGCCGGATTTCCAAAACTATCACCCGTTCGTATTCCACCTTGAGGAAGAAGAATCTGGCCTGGAAGAGCTCAGGGAATCCTTTTCAGGCACTTTTGATGAATCCGTCAAACTCGAAATGATGACATGGACGGGAAGGAAATTATAACACTTCCAGGAAAGTGTCCTACAGGTCAAAATTGAACCCCTTCGAAATCAGTTCCTTGTATTTCTTGTAATCAAACCGGTACAGTTTAGCCGGCCTGTGTGCCACACCCTGTTGCATTTCATTGAGGTCCACAAGCAGGTTCATGGAAAGGATCTTTTTCCTGAAATTCCGTTTGTCCAGCGGCTGTTCGAGAATCGCCTCGTACAACTGCCGCAATTGTGAAAGGGTAAATTTATCCGGAAGGAGTTCAAAGCCGATCGGCTGTGACCGGACTTTTTGTTTCAGGCTTTCAAAACATGCTTCGAGGATCTTCATGTGATCAAATGCCAGTTCTTTTACTTCCCTGACCTTGTGCCACTTGAAGGAGGTGGCAAATGCAGCATCCGGGTTAGGCGTATACCGCCGGATATCGATCAGCGAATAATAGGCAATCGTGATCACCCTTCCCTCCGGGTGACGGTCCACTTCTCCAAAGGCCTTGACCTGTTCCATAAACACATCCTTCAAACCGGTAAGCTCTGTGAGCACGCGCTGAACAGCCTCATCCAGGTCTTCATGCGGATAGACAAGATCACCGGTGAGGGCCCAGTATCCCAGGAAGGGTTTGAACGCCCTTTTGATTAACAGCACCCGCAAATCAGTCCCATCGAACCCGAAGATCACATTATCCACAGAAAAAGCGGACTTGAAATATTCCTGTGAAATGGGGATCGGCCCCTTTTCCTTTCCATCCAATTTTGAGATATAACTCATGAATCCATTAAATTCGTTGATCCTTCAGGCTAAATTATTAAAATGATCGTAAATCTTGTAAGTGATACAATAACAGTTCCGACCCGCCCGATGCTGGAGGCGATGATGGCGGCTGCCGTAGGTGATGATGTATTCGGCACAGACCCGACGGTGAATGCACTTGAAGCAAAGGTGGCCGGCATGTTCGGTATGGAGGCGGCACTTTTTGTACCCTCCGGCACAATGGCAAACCAGATCGCCCTCAAAGCACATACCGAGCCTCTGGACGAAATCGTCTGCGACCGCCTTTCACACATTTACCAGTACGAACTGGGGGGATACGGATTCCATTCCGGGGCCTCGATCACCCTCCTGGAAGGGGAGAATGGCAAACTGAACGCAGAGATGGTGGAAAAAGCCATCAAGCCGGATTTTGACTGGTACCCCGTCACCAGGCTTGTTTCGCTGGAAAACACGATCAATATGGCAGGTGGCAACCTGTACACGCTCGATGAAATCCGTCCTATCCGCGAGGTATGCGACAGGCACGGTCTGAAGCTGCACCTGGACGGAGCAAGGCTATTCAACGCACTGGTCGAAACCGGGGATACGCCAGCAGCATATGGCCAGGTATTTGACAGCATTTCGGTATGTTTTTCAAAAGGGCTCGGAGCTCCCGTTGGTTCGATCCTCATCGGTGGAAAAGATTTCATCCGGAAAAGCCGGCGGATCCGCAAGGCGTTCGGCGGCGGGATGCGCCAGGCCGGGTACCTTGCCGCAGCATGCATCCATGCACTTGACCACCATATCGTAAAACTGAAAAAGGATCACGAAAATGCCAGGAAAATCGCTTCTGTCATTGCCGGCCTGGACGTGGTCAGGGAAGTAAAGCCCGTCAAAACGAATATTATCATCTTCGAACTGAAGGACATGCCCGCGGCCAAATTCGTGGATACACTGGATAGGCACGGGATCAAGGCGATTCCGGTTTCTGAAAATTCCGTCAGATTTGTATTACATTTGGACGTCAATGCGTCCATGGTCGCTTACGTCATGGAAACCCTTGAAACAACTTTTTAACCTACGCCCCTTTCAGATTTAACATTGAATGATGACCAGGTTTGCTGTTCTCCTTTTCTGCTTGATCACCTGTGGAGGTACCTTCGCACAGGATTCCGACTCTTTGAATATGTCGTGTGCGTGTCACTGGGATAATGATCATCTCCCGGTGAGTTCCGGCGCATATTTCAATGATATCTGGGGATACGCCGACGGTTCAGGAAATGAACTTGCGATCATGGGGGGCATCCAGGATGTCTTTTTCCTCGATCCTGCCAACTGCACGCTGATCGATTCCATCCGCATCATGAACGACGGTACCTCTACACCCAACCATTCCCTTTGGCGGGACTTCAAGACCTACCAGCAGTATGCATACGCGGTTGCAGATGTCGGATCTTCCGGACTTGTCATTTTTGACCTGTCCACGATTCCGGCCGGAGTGGCGCAGGTTTATCAATCAACGGCATTTTTTGGCAAAACCCACAATATCTTCATCGATGAACCACATGGCCGGATGTATGTTGCAGGCTCCAACACGAGGTCAAATGGCCTGATCGTACTGGATATATCCGGGTCAAATGCGACAGATCCTGTTCAACTGGCTTCTGTCGCCCTGCCCGGCGGATATGTGCACGATGTGTTCGTAAAGGATCATATTGCCTATGCCTCCCATGGCAACAATGGCCTATATGTATATAACTTCACCGATGCCCAAAATCCGGTCGTCATGGGCACTTATGACCAGTACCCCGAGGAAGGATACAACCATAGCAGCTGGGTCAACGATGACAATACCTTCCTTGTATTCGCGGATGAGACCTTTGGCAAAAGCGTCAAGCGGGTAAGCATCACGCTTGACATCGTCAACAATGTCATCACGTTCGGAGATCTGGTACTCTTCAAGTCACAACTTGAACCGACGGGCAACAGCATCGCCCACAACCCATTCATCAAGGACGGCCTGGTGTACATCAGTTATTACCATGACGGGGTGCAGGTTTTTGACATCACGCAACCCGATACGGTGACGAGGTATGCATTTTACGATACCGAACCATCCAATACGGACTACAGCAGTTGGGACGGCGCGTGGGGCGTCTATCCCTATCTTCCTTCAGGCACGATCCTGGCCTCCGATCAGCTGAACGGATTCTTTTCGCTTCAAATGACCGACCAGGTGCTTGCACTGGAAGAAATCGATTTTGAAGCAAGGCCTGATGCCGGGCGTGTCCGCTTGGGCTGGTCGATTTCTTCAAGGAGGGAGCATGCTTCATTTGTGCTTGAGCATAAAGGACCAGACGGTATATTCAGGCAGATCGGATCCATGGCATACGATCCGAACACGGACACGTATTCATTTACACACCATTTGGGCAATGCCGTCGGGAGGCAGCATTACAGGCTCAGGTTTCAGGATGTTTCAGGCAGGGATATTCGGGTACAGGAAAGTTCAGTAGACCTTGATTTTCCATCATCTTTTCGCATTGCAGGAAATGTGATCGCGCAGGAATTACGCATCCAGGGCCCGGTTTTCCCTGTCGAAACGCAACTGCAGATCTACAGCCGGACGGGAGTATTGGTCAAGTCATGGAATTGGCCTGCCCATACAGGTGAGGTTTCATTTCCTGTATCTGACCTGGCCAATGGCATCTACCTCATTGTCTGGAACAACGGGATAGATCGATGGGCGGACTGGTTTACAGTCCTGCATTAGAGAAACTTGAAAATTTTCCTGGATGGTCAAATTTGGACCGATGTTTGGGCAAGCTGAAGGGAACAGGGCACCTAATCTTCCATTTGTTTGCGCCTGTTGATCTCGTCCCGGATGATCGCTGCCTTTTCGTAATCCTCCTTTGAGATCACCCTGTCCAGCTCGGTATTGAGGTCTGCCAGGGACATATCGCGGAAGGAGGGTTTCTTTTTGCGGGGCTGATCTTCTTCGGGTGCCTTCTCCACAAGGGTGTCCTCTTCATCAACATCGACACCGGCGGTCGCCATGATGAATTCATAGGTATAGATCGGACAATCACAGCGCACGGCCATGGCAATGGCATCGGATGTCCTGCTGTCAATCTCGTAGATATCCCCATTCAACTCACAGATCAGGCGCGCGTGGAACACGCCGTCCACCAGGTTGTTGATGATCACCTCAACGAGGGAAACAGAAAAGGTATCGAGTGCATTCTTGAACAGGTCATGTGTCAGGGGACGGCTTGGCACCATTTCTTCCATGGCAACGGCAATCGCCTGGGCCTCAAAGCCGCCGATCACAATCGGGAGCCGCCGCCTGCCTGTTTCCTCCTCAAGGACGACAGCATAATTATGGGACTGTGTAACACTATGCGTGAGCGCAACGATATTTAATCTGATTTTTTCCATTCCTGATCCTCCTTGGTTCCTTCTACAATTTATACATTTCAACTGAGAACAGCCAAAGCCCTTATTGGATTATCCCTGGGACTTGAACTTTTTCAACGCCTCAGTAAGCCTTGGGACAACTTCAAACAGATCACCTACGACTCCATAGTCAGCAGCCTTGAAAAACGGCGCTTCAGGGTCCTTGTTGATCACTACGATCACTTTTGAGTTGTTGACCCCGGCCAGGTGCTGAATGGCACCGGAGATGCCGGCAGCCAAATACAGGTTCGGGCTGATGGCAATGCCGGTCTGGCCCACATGCTCATGATGCGGGCGCCAGTCGGCATCCGACACCGGCCGCGAACAGGCTGTCGCAGCGCCCAGCGTTTCGGCCAGTTCCTCGATGATCCCCCAGTTCTCGGGACCTTTCATCCCCCGCCCGGCACTGACGACCAGTTCGGCTTCAGGCAGCGGGGTGGAGCCGGTTGCGCGCTTCACTTCCTTGATCCTCACTTTGCGTGCGGGCAAATCTGCCTGAATCTGCTCTGCCTGAACGGGCGCGCCGATCTCTTCGGGTTTTATCGAGTTGCCTGTCACGGTGATCACTTTCCGGGGGCCGTTCAGCTGATAGGTGGCAATGGCTTTTCCGGCAAAAACGGGCCGGCTTACCGTACATGATCCATTGACTTCGGGCAATGCATTTACGGCCGTGACCACACTGCCATCAATGGCAATGCCTACCCTGCCTGCGAGCGCTTTCCCGGTGGTGCTGTGCGGCAGCACTACAGTATCCGCCTGGTGTTGATCGACTATCTGTTTCATGACAGCCGTGTATTGTTGCGTATCCAGGGTATTCAATTCCGGATCGGACACGACCAGAACCTGATCCGCACCGTACCTCCCCAATTGTCCTGGATCTTCTACCTCGCCCAGGACAAGTGCAGTACATGATGTCCCTTTGGCCTCGGCCAACTTTTTCCCGTAATAGACAACCTCGAAGGTAGCCTTTTTGAATTTTCCGTTTTGCTGTTCTCCAAGTACGATAACCATGGTTTCTCTTGATTCTGAAACGTTAAATAACTTTTGCTTCCTCGTGCAGCAGGCTGACGAGTTCATCCATGTTTTCCGGCTCGACCAGTTTGACAGCCGATTTTTCGGGCGGAAGCGTATAGGCCACGATCTCGACATCGCCCTGTGTTCCGACTGGCTCAGTGACATTCAAAGGTTTCCGTTTTGCCATCATGATGCCCCGCATATTCGGGATGCGTTGTTCGGCCATTCCCTTGATCGCACTGACGACAATTGGAAGTTCGGCTTCTGCGATCTCTTCGCCACCTTCGATATCACGGGTGACTGTGGCCGTTTTCCCGTCCACTTCAAGATAGTGGGCAAATGAGAAAAAGGGCAGATCGAGCAACTCGGCGACCATGCCCGGCACCAGGGCCCCGCTGTAATCAATCGTCTCTTTTCCAAAGATGATCAGGTCATACCCTGCTTCTTTCGCATGGTTCGCGATCTGCTCAGCCACAAACCGTGCGGAGAGCGGCTCTGCATTCACCCGCACAGCATCATCGGCACCGATCGCCAGGGCTTTGCGGATGATCACATCGTTTGCTGGCGGGCCGACATTGATCACCGTGACACTGCCCCCGTTCGCTTCCTTGAGTTCAAGCCCGCGCACCAACGCATACCACTCATCATAGGGATTCATGATATACTGGACACCGTCGGTATTGAATGCTTTGTTGTCGGGGGTGAATGAGATTTTCGCAGTCGTCTCAGGCGTTTTGGATATCGCCACAAGTATCTTCATCGTATGGTTTCTTTATATGAATCAGGAGCACAAATATATTAAAAGTATATCTATGAATTTAGGTATCATTGTGATCCAACAAAGCGTTTTATCATGCCTCCGATGGATCGTTTGGAAAACCTTTTGGAAATGCACGCGGAATCCCCGGATGACGCATTCCTGTGGTTTGCGCTGGCAAAGGAATATGAAAAACTGGGCCGGGAAAAGGAAGCGGAACTTTGGTACGAAAAGTTGGTTGAACTTGCGCCCGACGAGATCGGCACCTACTATCATTACGGCAAATTCCTGGCTGCCAAAGGAGCCCATCTGAGGGCCGGACAGATCCTGCATTTAGGCAAGGCCAAGGCCTTGAAAATGCGTGACCAGAAGGCTCTTTCAGAACTGATCCAGCTGATCCAGGAAATTGAAGACGATGAATGACCGATTACCCGGCATTTTCCCAAACACCCTGGTATACCTGTGCAACAGGGCCCTCAAGCCAGATCTGATCGAACCCTGAAGGAGTCTTTTGCAGGCGCACCCTGAGCGGGCCCCCTTTTGTTTCAATCCGGACCTCTGATCGTTCCGGTGCATGGTCATGGACATGGGCAATCGCAGCCGCCGTCACGCCTGTCCCACAGGCATAGGTCTCATCCTCCACGCCCCTTTCATAGGTGTAGACACGCAGGTGACCGGGATCAATTGCCTGGACAAAATTTACGTTTATCCCCTTCTCCAGGTAGGCGGGACTGTAGCGTATCCGGCGCCCTTCACCGATCACATCCACGGATTCGAGGTGGTCGACAAAGGATACATAATGAGGCGATCCGGTATCGATCGTAAATGTCTCCTGACCCACGCATGCGGGCTGCCCGGTGGGGCGCATTTCCAGGGAGATCCAGCCGTTATCCAGGATGCTGCCGCGATGCAGCCCGTCATAGGCCCTGAATTCCATAGATGTCCCGGCGATCCCGAGGAAGTATGCGAAATGGATGCTGCACCGGCCGCCGTTCCCGCACATGGACCCGACCTTTCCGTCCGCATTGTAGTAGACCATCTCAAAATCGGCATCAGCGCACCGCCGGATGCAGATCAATCCGTCCGCCCCGATACCGAAACGCCTGTGGCACATCGCCGAGATCATGGATTCAGATGCCATGCCGGAAAATACCCCTTCTCTGTCATCTACAAGGATAAAATCATTTCCATTCCCGTGGTATTTGTAAAATGACACCTTCACTTGCCAGGGTGTTTTTCAATGTGCATGCTCTCACGCACATAAAAGGTATCCGGCCTGACCTGGCAATAGCGCACGAGGATCAGGATGAACAAGGCCAGGATAATGACGGCCCCGATCATCGAATTCCGCCACCCCCAGATATTGCCCATATACGAGGAATCCTTCGGCTTGAAAGGCTCCTCAAAATTGTCATCCTTCCGGTTGGTCTCTGGCTCGTGATTCATATTATTCCCGCTCTTCGGTATACAATTTGATGAAGTTGTCTGAAAAATGACGGAATTGATCCGTAATTTTCAAAAAACATAAGCGAAGTTACAATGTTTGAATGAAGACACTTGTTGTAAATACAAATCCTTCCTGATGAAAAACGTGCTCCTCATCATCTCCGTTTCCATCCTGAGTGCGCTGCTGGCCGTGCTTGTGTACAGGCAATTTGCACCTCCACAGCAGGTCATCATCAGGGAGACCATGCCTGCAACTTTTGCTTCCGATACGAAATACCTGGCGGACCGTTATCCGGAAAGGCAGTTCATTTCCTCCTCTCCGACCGACTTTATCGCTGCATCCAATGCGGCAACCCCAGCAGTCGTCTTCATCGAGGCCCGTGTGTCGAGCAACAATTTCTGGGGTCGGGAATCCTACGGCAGCAGCACAGGCTCTGGTGTGATCATCAGTCATGACGGCTATATCGCCACAAACAACCATGTCATTGAAAACAGCAGGGAAATCACTGTGACGCTGAATGACAAGCGAGAATATGCAGCCGATGTCCTGGGCACGGACCCGACGACAGATCTCGCCCTGCTCAAAATAGATGCCAATGGTCTGCAACACATGGATTTCGGGAATTCCGATTCTGTGCTCGTCGGGGAATGGGTCCTCGCCGTAGGAAGCCCGTTCCGTCTGCAAAGTACAGTGACGGCAGGTATCGTAAGCGCGAAAGGAAGGAACATCAACATCCTGCAGGACCAGGCAGGCATCGAGTCGTTTATCCAGACAGATGCGGCTGTAAACCCGGGGAACAGCGGCGGAGCCCTGGTCAACACAAACGGCGAACTCATCGGGATCAATACGGCGATCATCACCTATTCAGGAAAATACGAAGGGTTCTCATTCGCCATCCCGGCAAACCTGGCGAGGAAAGTGCTTACTGACCTCCGCGAATTCGGGAATGTGCGTCGCGGATGGCTGGGTGTGGAGATCACGCCCATTGACGATGCCCTGGCGAAGGAACTCGAACTGGACAGGGTAGCAGGCGTCTTCCTCCAGAATGTGGTTGAAAATTCTTCTGCTGACAGGGGTGGCCTGAAACCAAATGATGTACTGATTTCCGTAGACGGGATTGAAACCAACAGCACGCCCCAGTTCATGGAACTCGTCGGGCAGTTCAGGCCGGGTGATGAGATCGAGATCGGCTACTACCGGAAGGGAAAGTACAGGACCACAAGGATCACGCTGGGAGAACGGAGAACGACCGTATTTACCTCCGCTGAATCAGATGAGGCCATTGGCAACGCAACCGTCCTGGAAAACCTGGGTTTTGTCATCCGGGACCTGACGGATGAGGAAAGCAGGCGTCTCAAGTCCGATGGCGTATTTGTCGAGAAGATCTACCGCGGTAGCAAGATTGCCCGGACAAACATGGAAGAAAACTACGTCATCACCGAAATCAACGGACAGAAAATAAATTCGAAAGACCAGCTGATCCGTGAACTCAAACGGGCATCGGGCATGGTAGTCCTCAAAGGATTTTATGAGAAATACCCTGGCGAATATCCCTATGCATTTTCCATTGACTGATCTCTGATCCAGATCAATTCGCATTCCTTCCGTTTTGCTAACTTACGCGGAAAGTAACCCGAAACACATATGACGAAAGAAGAGATCGAATTCAACAGGAATGCAGATCACATGGGCCTGCTGGTCTCCGATCTGCGCAGGAAACTGGACACCATCCAGGACGGGGGTGGTCAAAAGCGGATCGAAAGGGAGCATGCAAAGGGCAAAATGACGGCAAGGGAGCGCATTGAAGCGCTGCTGGACAAAGATGCTCCTGTGTTTGAGGTCGGCGCGTTTGCAGGATATGAAATGTATGAGGAGCATGGCGGGTGTCCTGCCGGCGGTGTCATCGTCGTTGTCGGAAAGATCCATGGCAGGTCCTGTGTTGTCGTCGCCAACGATGCTACGGTCAAGGCCGGGGCGTGGTTTCCCATCACCGGGAAAAAGAACCTGAGGGCACAGGAGATCGCCATGGAAAACCACCTTCCGATCATCTACCTGGTAGACAGTGCCGGCGTATTCCTCCCCATGCAGGATGAGATCTTCCCGGACAAGGAGCATTTTGGCAGGATATTCAGGAACAATGCGGTCATGTCCTCGATGGGCATCCCGCAAATCGCCGCTATCATGGGCAGCTGTGTGGCGGGGGGCGCCTATCTCCCGATCATGTCGGACGAGGCCCTGATCGTGGATCAGACCGGATCGATTTTCCTGGCAGGTCCATACCTGGTGAAGGCAGCGATCGGGGAAACAGTGGACAAGGAAACATTGGGCGGGGCGACAACGCAATCAGAAATATCTGGCGTGACAGATTACAAAATGCCCGATGACAAGACATGCCTTGAAACGATCCGGGACCTTGTCGATAAAATGGGTGAAAAGGACCGCGCCGGGTTCAGCAGGGAAAAGCCGGTCGAACCGGCAAAAGAAGTCAGGGAAATCCATGGCTTCCTGCCGGAGGGCGGATCAAAACCATATGCCATGAAGGAGATCCTTGAGCGGATCGTCGACGACTCCAAACTGACCTACTACAAGGAAGGATACGGAAAAACGATCATCTGCGCCTATGCGCGCATCGACGGGTGGGCCGTCGGGATCGTAGCGAATGACAGGCAGGTCGTGAAAAATGCAAGCGGGGAAATGCAGTTCGGGGGCGTGATCTATTCGGATTCAGCGGACAAGGCAGCACGCTTTATTATGAACTGCAACCAGAAGCGCATCCCGCTGGTCTTCTTCCATGATGTGACCGGCTTCATGGTCGGCACACGCTCTGAACACGGCGGCATCATCAAGGACGGCGCCAAAATGGTCAATGCCGTGGCAAACAGCACGGTACCCAAGATCACTGTTGTCATTGGCAACAGCTACGGGGCCGGCAACTACGCCATGTGCGGCAAGGCCTACGACCCGCGGTTCATCGCCGCATGGCCCACGGCAAAGATCGCCGTCATGGGGGGTAGCCAGGCCGCCAAAGTACTCACCCAGATCCAGGTGTCAGCCATGAAAAAGAAAGGTGAAGAACCCGACCCGAAACAGGAAGAAGAGCTGTTTGAACGGATCAAAAACAAATACGACGCGCAGACAAGTGCATATTATGCCGCAGCCCGGCTTTGGGTCGATGCCATCATCGAGCCAGTCGACACACGGCAATTCATTTCCATGGGTATTGAGGCGGCCAGCCATGCTTCGGTCCAGCCGTTTAATGTGGGGGTGATACAAACGTAGAGTTAAATAGGAATTACAAATTAGGAATTAGGAATTAGGAGCTACAGATGATCGAGGAAAGGCAAATGGATGTCACCGTGAAGTGCCTTGCAGGCTGCGAGGAGGTGCTCGAGCAGGAGATGCTTTCCCTGGGTGCGACAAGTACGCAGGTAGGCAACCGGGTCGTGCACGCAAAAGCGGATATGGAATGGGTCTGCCGCGCGAACCTGTGCCTCCGCTCGGCCTTGCGGGTCATCATCCCGTTCAGGTCTTTCAGGGCAAAAACGCCGGAGGTCCTGTACCACAAATGCAAGAAGGTCAGGTGGGAAGATATCTTCGGGGTGGACCAGACTTTCGCTGTGGACGCTACGGTGCACTCACAATATTTTTCACATTCCATGTATGCTGCCTACAAGCTCAAGGATGCCATTGTGGACCAGTTCAGGCTCCGCTTTGACAAAAGGCCGAACGTCGATACGCAAAATCCGGATTACCGCTTTCACCTGCATATCCAGGAGGAACAGTGCACGCTATCCCTTGATACCTCGGGCAGGTCATTGCACCTGCGCGGCTACAAGGTCCGGCAGGGGGAAGCCCCGCTGAGCGAGGTCCTTGCAGCAAGCATTTTGCTGATATCCGACTGGGAGCCCGGCATGCCCCTGCTGAACCCGATGTGCGGTTCGGGCACTTTCCTGACCGAAGCCGCACTGATCGCCCTCAACCGCCCACCACAGGTCAATACCGATTTTGGATTCAGGAGATGGAATGATTTTGACCCCGCATTGTGGGACAGGGCGCTGGAATATGCTCGAGACCGGATGGTCGACAGGGACGTCAGGATCAGGGGCTTTGACCAGGACCGCAAAGTGTTGAATGCCGCGATCATGAATATTGATGCTGCGGGGCTGGGTGAATTCATTCACATCGAGAAGCAGGACTTCTTTGCCTGGCAACCAAACATGAGGGATGGCCACGTATTCATCAACCCGCCCTATGATGAGCGCCTGAAAGAAAATGACATCGAACAGATGTACCAGCAGATCGGGGACACCCTGAAACAATATTACGCCGGGAACACGGTCTGGATCCTGACAGGCAACCGGGCGGCCGCGAAACGCATCGGCTTGCGCACGAGCATGAAAAAACCGCTCTGGAACGGCCCGATCGAATGCCGTCTGCTGAAATTTGAGATGTACCGCGGAAGCAAATCAAATGACTGACCGTTACCTGGGCATATGGATGGCATTTTTTCTGCTCTTTGCAGTCAACTTTGGCCAGGCGCAACAGGTTTCACTGCAAACTGAACTGGAAAAGATGCACAGGTACCCGGCAATTTACCTGGATCCGGGAGCTGCTGCACTGTCAATCCATACACTGCAGGAGCAAGCTGAGACACAAGGGCAGTCCATCTACCTGGCTGACCCGGTCAAGCACCTTGCGTTTTTCTGCAAACTGGAAGTCATGTCGGACCGGAAAACTCGGATCCCCGTCAGGGTCAGATTGGGAACTGTCGATTATGTGGACAAGCTTGAGCGGAAAAGGCCCGGTGCCCTCTTCTTTACTGAAGGTCAAACAGGGAATCCACACCGGCAATTCGCTCCACGTTAAACCCTTCGGCATACTCGACGCCGATGGGCCGACCGTATTCCCTGGCACGTGCATACAGGAAATCGATGAAGTCCTTGCCTGAAATCGGCGAATCCGGATCAGTGGATTCAGGGTTATAAAACTGGGAACTGAAGGCCATGATGACCTCCATCTTTTTCTCCATGTACGGCGTGATATCAATCACGAAATCTGGCTTCCGGTACCTGTCCTGGATAAAGTGGTACACCGCCTTCGGCCTCCAGCGATCCTGGGGCGAACCATCGCGCACGGTCTGGAACTTGACCAGGCCAGACAGGAAACAGGCATCTGAAATGAGCTTGCTTCCCCGTCCGTGGTCGGGGTGCCGGTCATCGAACGTATTTGTCAGCACGATCTCCGGCTGATGTGCCCTGACCACTTCCACGATCCGCCTTTTGTTTTCCAGGCTGAAATCAAAAAAGCCATCCGGCATCCCCAGGTTATGCCTGAAGCTGGCGCCCATCCTCCGGGCAGCCTCCTCCCCTTCCTTGAGGCGCAGGGTAGGATTGCCGCGCGTTCCGAGTTCCCCCCGGGTCAGATCCACCAGTCCCACCGTCTTTCCGGCATCAATGTGCCTGAGCAAGGTACCGGCGGCACACAGCTCGATATCGTCCGGGTGCGCAGCAATGGCAAGGATATCTACTTTCATCTTTTTCCGTTTCATTACCAGCGGATCAGGGCTGAGCCCCAGGTAAATCCGCTTCCGAATGCAGCCAGGCACACCAGGTCACCATCTTCGATCTCGCCTGCCTCCCAGGCCTCGGTGAGGGCGATCGGGATACTGGCTGCAGTCGTGTTTCCGTATTTCTGGATATTGTTCCAGATCTGCTTGTCTTCCAGGCGCAGGAGCTTCTGAACAAACTGTGAGATGCGCAGGTTCGCCTGGTGCGGAACCAGCATCTTGATCTCTTTGGCGGAAGCACCGACCTCCTTCAGTGCCTCATGAATCACTTCCGGGAATTTCCGTACAGCTGTCTTGAAGACAAGTTGCCCGTGCATGTATGGAAACAAGAGCCCGTCATCGAGCATCTTCTGTGTGATAAAGGTATCTCCGTATTCGGCTTCTTCATACCCGAACTTTTCCTTATCCTCATCGAAATACCCGCCGTGTGAACCGGGGTTGATCATGGCAAGCTCTTCAGCAAACCGCCCGTCTGCATGCAGTTTTGTGGTCAGGATGCCCCGGGCATCATCTTCCGACCGTTGCAGGACCGCTGCACCAGCCCCGTCACCAAAAATGACTGTCACTGCGCGCCCACGGGTGCTGAAATCAAGCCCCATGCTGTGCATTTCAGAACCGACCAGCAAAATTGTTTTGTACATCCCGGTTTTGATAAACTGGTCCGCGACAGAAAGCCCGTATACAAAGCCGGAGCACTGGTTGCGGACATCGAGTGCCGGGCATCCCGACTCGGAAATGCCCAGTTCACGCTGCAAAAGCACGCCTCCACCGGGGAAATAATAATCCGAGCTCAGGGTGGCAAAGACAATCAGATCGATCTCGTTTTTGTCGATGCCTGCGCGTTCAATGGCAATCTTGCTCGCTTCGGCAGCCATGGTTGAAGGAGTTTCCTCGTGGCGTTTGCCGTAACGCCTTTCCTGGATGCCGGTCCTTTCCTGGATCCATTCATCAGAGGTGTCCATATGGCGCGTGAGATCCGCATTGGTGACGACCTGCTCAGGGACATAGTATCCCAGGCCGGTAATTCTGCTTCGATACATAAGACGTGTTTTTGACCCGCAGCAAGATAAGAAAAGTTGTCGGTCAGGACGTGTTTCTGATGATAATCAGTATTGGACTGAATCGTGACGTTCATCAGGCCGTCAATCAGCCACGCAAATCCGGGCCATGGCCTGCCTGCTTCTATGTTTTCCTTTTTTTCTTTTTTGCCGCCGGAAACAGGATATTGTTCAGGATCAGGCGATAACCCGGGCTGTGCGGATGAAGGTTCAGGTCCGTATCCGGGTCCGTCACATAATGCCTGTAATCTTCGGGGTCATGCCCCCCATAGAATGTCCAGGTGCCGTATCCGTACTCACCATGGATATATCGTGCCTCGTCTTCAGGCTTGTTTTCCCCAAGGATGAGCACATCCGACTTGACATAGTCCTTGTCGAATGCCGTGGTCTGGCCCATAAATCCCTTTACCGTACGGGTATGGTTTTGGGTCAGCATGGTGGGCACCGGATCCCATTTGGCAGAGAAGTCGAAAAGCGTGAAGTAATCCCTTTCCGGTATCACCCGCCTGTCGCGGTGGTCGATTGTGCTGAATTCATATTCCAGGGGGTTCTTGATCAACTGGAAATCCTCGAATGCGAAAGTCTTGCTGAAATCCAGCTTCGACTGGGCATCGGGGTCCTGGGGATCGCCATCGTAGATCTCTGCGCAGATGTCCAGGCCCTCTGCTGCCAGGGCAACATCGTAGGAGTCCGTTGCAGAACACATGGCAAACATAAACCCGCCACCGCCGACATATTCCTTGATCCGTTTGACGACGGCAAGTTTCAACTGGGAGACCTTGTTGAAACCGAGGCTGCGGGCGAGTTCCTCCATCTTGCGCTGGTTTTCCTTGTACCAGGGCTGCATGCCGAAAGACCGGTAAAAACGGCCGTACTGACCGGTAAAATCCTCATGGTGGAGGTGCAGCCAGTCATACTCCGCAAGCTTGTCTTCCAACACCTCCCGGTCATAGACGGTTTCATACGGGATCTCGGCATAGGTAAGGACGAGCGTGACCGCATCATCCCAGGGCTGTATCCGCTCACCCCGGGTGTTGAATGGCGGGGTGTATACCGCGATCTTCGGTGCGACTTCCAACTTGATCGTTTCCTGGTTCAGCTCAGGATTGGCAATATCACTCCTGATCTTCGCGAATGCGGCATCCGGGATCACCTCGAAGGAAACATCCCTCGTGAGGCATTCCTTTTCAAACACACTCGTGTAGGGAAAAGCGAAACTGCCGCCGCGGTAATTCAGGAGCCACCATGCTTCAACCTCGTTATCCAGCACCCAATAGGTGATCCCGTATGCCTTGAGGTGATTCTTCTGGGATTCATCCATCGGCAGGAGGATCATCGAGGCGGATACATGGAGGTAACTGAAGGCGATCAGGAAGAGTACGAGCAACCGATTCATGCGCACTTTATTTCTGTTTGATACTATTAACGAATTCAAAAGGGGTTGAGTTATCATATTCCGCGAAAATATCCATTTTACTGCCAACCGCCGGAAATCATTGTTGACGGGCATGGATTATTTATCCTATTTTTGTCCACCTGCGCGTTTACTATTGAAGGTAAAATAACACTGTGGACCAAATCACTTTTCAATACCCGGCATGGTTCGTTTTGCTTTGCATCCTCCTGGGACTGGGGTATGCCCTGGCACTTTATTTCAGGGACAGGACCTTCTCGGATCAGCCAGGATGGCTGAAGACCATCATGGCGGCCCTCCGTTTTCTTTCAGTTGCCATCCTGGCGATCCTGTTGCTTTCGCCGCTGCTGCGCTTCTTTTCGAATGAAGTCCAGGAGCCGGTCGTGGTCATCGCACAGGATCTTTCTTCATCTGCTGTGCGGGATCTTTCACAAGCGGATTCGCTGGCATATGTGCAGGAAATGCAGCAACTGGTCAACACGTTGCGCACGGATTACCAGGTGCGCGAACTGGCCTTTGGCGAGCGTGTCCGGGATACGATCGACTGGACATTCAACCAGCAGGTGACGGATATTGATGAAGCCCTCCGGTATATTGAAGACAACTACGGAGACCAAAACCTTGGCGCCGTGATCCTGGCCACAGACGGCATTTTCAACCGGGGCCGCAACCCGATCTACGCCGGCCTGCAAATGAAAGCCCCGCTGTACACGATCGGCATGGGCGACACGACACAGCGCACCGACCTGCTTGTCAAATTCGTATACCACAACAAGATCGCCTTCCTCGGGGACCGGTTTACCGTCCAGGCGGATATCATGGCAAAAAACCTTGCAGGACGCACGGCAACCGTGATCCTGGAAAAGGTGGAAGGCTCTGCCCGCAATACACTTGAACAAAAACAGGTGCGCATCGCAGAAGACCAGTTCTTCACGACACAGGAATTTGTCATCGAGGCGGGGAAGTCGGGCGTGCAGCGTTACCGCATCCGTGTCAACGGGATGCCGGACGAGATCACCTATGCAAACAATGTGAAGGATATCTTCATTGAAGTCATTGACGGCCGGCAGCGCATCCTGATCCTGGGAAACAGCCCCCACCCGGATATGGCGGCGCTCAAGTCGATCCTGGAGATAAACCAGAATTACGAGGTAGAATCATCCATCCTGGATGATTTTGATGGTGATGCCGGTGCATACGACCTGGTTATCCTGCACCAGATCCCTTCCAATACGGCCAATACAGATATCATCAACAGGCTGAATACGGCCCGTACACCGCGGCTTTTCATCCTTGGCAGCCAGACGAACCTGAGCAGGTTCAATGCCGCCCAGGGGCTGGTCAATATCCAGGGGGGCAACAGGTCAGGAAACGAGGTGCAGGCCATGCCGGATCCAACATTCAACCTCTTCACGCTTCCCGAAGAATTGCGCAGCCAGGTCGAGCGCTTTCCGCCCGGCATCGCACCCTTCGGCCAGTACACCACCTCGGCAGCCGGGCAGGTCCTCGCCTACCAGCGCATCGGGAATGTCCAGACGCAGTACCCGCTCATTATCCTGGGAGAGGAAACCCGGGTAAAATCAGGGGTCATCGCAGCCGAAGGGCTCTGGAAGTGGAAACTTTTCGATTACCTCCAGCACGAAAACCATGATGCATTCGGTGAACTGGTGTCGAAGATTGTCCAGTACCTGACCGTCAAGGAAGACCGGCGCAAGTTCCGGGCAGGCCCTGGCAAGAATGTGTTTATGAGCAATGAAGAGATCATCTTCACGGCTGAGTTGTACAACAACAGCTATGAATTGATCAATATCCCTGATGTGTTTTTGGTTGTCCGAAATGAACAGGGCAATGAATTTAACTACACATTCAACAGGTCAGGCCAGACCTACCAGATCAATATTGGCAAATTTGTCGATGGCAGTTACCGGTACACAGCCTACGTCGACTATAACGGGCAGCGTCAGACGGTAAACGGCAGCTTCGCCGTACAGCCCATCCAGCTGGAATCCTTTGAAACCGTAGCAGACCACACGGTCCTGAACCGCCTGTCAGAAGAACAAAACGGAAAACTGTTTTACCCGGATGCGATTGGATCGATCGCTGCGGCAATCCAGTCAGACGACATGATCAAACCAATCATGTACCAAAAGGTGCAGACCCGGTCCATCATCCACATGAAATGGATCTTCCTCCTGCTCCTCATCCTGATCTGCACCGAGTGGTTTCTCAGGAGGTATTTTGGAGGGTATTAGGGGG
>JARQTN010000125.1:16551-21287 GCA_029976695.1 Lewinellaceae bacterium | reverse complement strand
CATGTGACAGGCTATCCGGATGCCCTGATCACCAAGTTTGATCGTTTCCTTGTTTTATGCTCATCACATTCTATCTACCTGAATTGCAGGATGATATTTGATAGAGCAAATGAATCATTTGCGCGCTGAAATTCCGGTTTCAATTAGGAACACACTGAAATTTCAAGTAAATTGTAGCTACTGAGATGCCTGGAATAAGACGCATGACACCCATTATCCTACCGAACCGGTTAACCATCTTTTGACCTAATGACACGATTAGCAGATCACATGAACCATTTTTTACACCAGAAAATCAAAAGAAATGATGAATGAAGAAACAAAAAAAGGTCAGGAATCGGGACAGGTAATACTCCAGATTGATCCGGAACTCAGGGATGTGGAATACAGAAACAGACTTTCAAAAGACAGCCGTTCCTGGCAGGATTTGAAGGATTATTACGATACGCTGGATAAAGACAAGTATGGTCTTGATGGGAATGGCATTTATTTCAAGAATGAGTACCTACTCACATTCTCCAGTGAAGGCAAGGTCCCGGAAGACGGAAAACTGCATGCAATTCAAATGGAAAGTAAATTGGAGATAGAATTAGATCTCCATAATGACAACTTCATATTCCGCAAGAAAGGGAAAGCCACTAAGAAATTTAGGACAAAAAAATGTCCTTGTGGCTCTAATGTGGTCAAAATTGTTGGAAAAGGCGCCCATAAGATCATGGAGGGAGGATCGGGGTCTACACCCCGGGATTCAAAGACGTTGCCGGGTCTGAAACGCATTCAAGGGGCCGGAAGGAATTACCTGACCTATTTCGATCAAGAATATATGGAAGGGGGTCTATCTGATCTGGCTCCATGGATTGAACAGGATGAATATTACATCGGTGAAAATGGAAGTCCGATAGTAGCTGTGATCGATACCGGCCTGGACCTTTTCCTGAGCAATAAGGATGAAGAGAAGAGTTTCAAGCTTTGGAAAAATCCAGGGAAAGCATGCAAAAAACTCGACAACGATAGCTACGGCTACAATTTTGTACACGGAAATGAAAATGTCTTTGATGACCACGGGCACGGGACCGAGGTGACCTCGGTTTTTGTTCAGCATATGAATGCTGGAAAAAGGAATATGGAATATCGGATTATGCCCTTAAAGGCTTTCAATTATGAAGGTCAAGGCGGATCGTACGAGATTGCGTGCGCCATCTATTATGCGATTGACCATGGGGCAAAAATCATCATTGCGAGCTGGGGCGGGGTTCACCAGGATCCAAATGTGTATCTCGCACTGAAGCAAGCAGAGTCTCGGGGGATTCAGGTTTTTGTGGCATGCGGCAATTTCGGAGAAAAGATCACGGATACGGGGACTCCTTTTTATCCTGCACTGTATCAGGTTGAACCTCCTGAAGGGTATTCGAAGTTGAAAAATTTACATTCGATTGCCGCGACAGAGTATAAGAAGGATGATAAATTCTGGAAACTGTCTAATTATTACGAAGATGTATTGGCCTCGGATGGCGATGATGTAGAGGTGATTACGTGTTCCTATTCGTTTGCTACAACACAAATTCCACCGGATCATTTTGCGTATATCCGAAATCTGCCGCCGGTAGCGATCAATGGAATGAACATTGACCTGAATTATGTGACTAAAATCCAGGACGGGACCTCCTTTGCTGCACCAAAAGTGGCTGCAAAATGGCTGATCGATAAAAATTTACCAGGCAAGGTTCAAGCTCATGATCGCGGAGTTGACTTTGAGAAGGTAAAATAAGATGATTGGAGTGACTTGCCAGCGTATCCTGATTCCTGTCTTGTCGGTTTTACTCGTGATTCTGTTTTCTTTTTCTGGTGATTGCCAGAATTCAATTGGAAATCCTCAGGACAGCCTTAGGCTGGACTCCATTGGTACGCATTTTCTGACCAGGGGCGGTTCGGCCTATGATGCTGGTCATTTTGACCTGTCACGTTCATTGTTCGAAAAGGCGGCAAATGCATTTAATGAAAATGGCAATGCCTGTCGCGAAGCGAAAGCATTTTACAATATCGCGTATGCAAGCTATGAAATGAATGATGCAGAATCTTCTGTTTCGTCCTTCATTCAAGCAGGCAGGCTGTTCGAAAAATGTGGCAGACTGGAGGAGGCAGGCGAGAATTTGTACAACGCGGGTTTGCTCTTTCATTATCAGGGTTTTCCGGACTCTTCAGTTTATTATCTGCAGACTGCACTCCTTCTTGTGCCAGAGCGATCACCCACATTTTTGGACGTTCTGATCGTGTTGCACCAAAATTTCCTGGACCTCCAGAATTTTGAAGAGGCAATTGGAACATTAGAAACCGGGATCAGGAGCGCATCCAAATCAAATAACTTGCTTAGAGTCGCTGAATTTCAGGATTTTGTTGCTGTGGATTATCTCAATTTTCACGTCAGGGATCAATACAGTGAAGCGATCAGGCTGCTACAGGAAGCAGCAAAAACGTACGCCGACAGTTCCGCTGGCAATCCGGTGTCAGCATTGCGTATAGCCCTTGCCAATGCGATGCTTTCCCTGGGCGTAGCATACGAATATACTTTCCAGTGGGAGAAGGCCATCGATGCTTGCCGGCAATCAGGCGAGATTTTTCTTGACTACTTCAATCACAGGAAAAAACAAGGCAATGTGGACACTGACCTGCTCGTCCGGCATTACAGCTCCTTGTTCAATGTCCGCAACAATATGGCGAATGCATATGCTTTCCTTGGTGCATTCAATGAAGGGGAGGATATGCAAAAAGAAGCCGGGCATTATCTTGAAAAATTATGTCGGCTTTCTGAGGAACTCTGCAGCGAAAAACGACTGAACTATTATACGACAGAGGCAAACCTTGCTGCAAAACAAGGTAGATATGCGGAACTGGAAGGGCATTTCAGGCAGCTGTTCCAGGTATTGATTCCCGGCTACCAGGATGCATCTTCTGATTTTTTCCCGACATGGGAAATGGTTCAGGATATCCCTGAACAGGATGATGTTTTGGAGGCAATGGTGGACTGGTGCGCCGACTGGGAATTATCGGATTTACCACCGGAAGAGAAGTATGACCAAAGCATTCCGATGTATGAACTTGCTGATCGGCTGGTCGATAAAGTGATGGAATCCCAGTCTTCACGGGATGCCGTGGCATTCTGGAGGTCAACGGTGATGCGGCTGTATCAAAATGCATTCGAGATGTCTGCCTCAAGGGGCGATATTGAAACGGCTTTCTACTATGCGGAAAAATCGAAAGCTGCCGGACTGCTGGCAAATATCCTGGCATCGCGGCAGGGCTCAGTGCTGGACCAGGCCGGGCGGCTAAAAATCAAATGCCGCAAGCAAATTGATTCCCTGCGTTTATTGCTCAACACCCAGGGCATTGCAGAACCTGCGAGAGATGCCATCCGGGGCATGCTTGACAGTCTACAGCTCAAATGCAACCCAATCTTTTTCCGGAAGGGCCAGGGCGTTTTTCAAAGCCTGAGTGATTATATCATTTCTCCGGATTCCCTGAAAGGTTATCTCGAACCGGACCAGGCTGCGATTGAATATTTTGATACGGAGCTTGCTTCGTATGCCATTTTCATAAACCACGATACGGTTTTGCTTAGAAAGCTTGCTGACACAGGCAGCAGGGATTCGCTCATCAGGAACCTGATCAGCCTTGTCTATGAGGTTTCCGGTTCAGCGATGATGAATACTGAAGGGACAAATGAGGTCCTGTCCGCCCTGCACAGGCAGCTGATCCAACCCTTTGAAGGGTTCATTCAGAATGATAGATTGATCATTGTGCCAGCCGGTCCCCTGTTCAAGGTGCCATTCAATGCATTACTCCGATCAGAAGAAGGTGAAGAAAGCTATCTGGTTGAAACGAATCCCGTCCAGACAGCCTATTCCCTGTCCTTTTTGTTCGAAAGCACAAAGGCACATCCGGATTCCGATCCAGGCCAGGTTTTGGCTATGGCCCCGGCATTTGACACTCGAGAAGACGGAGGGACCTCCCCATCCACACTCATGATGCGCGGCAGCCTGGCCCCGCTGGTTTTCAGTGAAGCTGAAGTAGAGGGGATTTCAAAACAGGTCAGGACAAAGAAAGTGATCGGCGGGTCAAACCTGAAGGAGGAGTTCCTCCGGATCGCACCGGAATACCAGTGCCTGGCCCTGTCCACCCACGGGAAAGCGAATGATATCGACGGCATGCAGAGCTTTGTCGCTTTCGGGTCCGACTCCACAGAATGGCTCTATGCCGGCGAGATCTATTCGAAATCTATCCCGGCGGAGCTGCTGACCCTTTCTGCCTGTGAGACGGCCGTCGGCAATTACGAAACGGGCGAAGGGGTGATCAGCATGTCCTATGCCTTCAGGCAGGCAGGCGTGCAAAGCCTGGTCACCACACTCTGGTCCGTGAATGACCGCACATCTGCGGAATTGATGGTCTCCTTCTACCGCGGGCTGGCCAAAGGGCTGACGAAGGACAGGGCGCTTGCAGAAGCCCAGCGCAATTACCTGGCTACGACAAAAAAGGAAACGCTCCACCCGTTTTTCTGGGCAGGGTTTACCCTTATCGGCGATGCTTCCCCACTGGACCTGCCGCGACCGAGCCCGATTGGCCGGTGGTGGATCGCAGCCCTGTTTATCATCATTCCCGGATTGCTTTATTTTTTGTGGAGGAGACGGAAGAGAAGTCCCCTGTAGAAGGTGTTTGGCGTTTGGTATTGGGTTTTCAAAAGC
>JARQTN010000125.1:0-16451 GCA_029976695.1 Lewinellaceae bacterium | reverse complement strand
CATCCCGACGATCCGCAAAAGCTGCTGTCGGGATCTCCACGGATGTTCCGAGATGTCGGCCTACTGACGACTCCCTTCGATCGTGTCAGCATAAGTGTCTGCCATCATCGCTCCGCAACACAGAACGCAGAACGCGGAACACTGAATGGTTGTCGCTCCATCCCGACGATCCGCAAAAGCTGCTGTCGGGATCTCCACGGATGTTCCGAGATGCCGGCCTACTGACGATTCCCTGCGATCGTGTCAGCATAATTGTCTGCCATCGTCGCTCCGCAACCCTGAACGCCGAACACGAAACCCGGAACACGAAACCCGCAACCCTGCATAGTTATTCCCGGTGCCTTTAGGTACCCAATGTTGGTAGTCCTGTGAAAACGAAAAAGAATAGCGTGCCTTTAGGTACGCAATATATTGGTTGGCATAACCCGGATCAGGCATGGACAGAATTCCAACGCCTAAATCCCAATGCCCAATACCCTGCTCGCGGAATGAATTCCGCGCCCCATTAGGGTTTGGCATATTTCAGGAGCTTGCGGGCCTCTTTCGCATAATCTGAACCCTCATCTATGAGCTGGTTCAGGATCGCGGTCGCCTCGATATCCCTGTCCAGCCGGATGAGCGACATTGCCTTGAGGAGCTGCACCCTGTCACGGTAAATGAATTCGTCCAGGCGGCTGCTTTCAAAACTCTGGAGGGCCTTTTGGTAATCCTTTTCCTGCATCCGGGACATGCCTAACCACATCCGGTTGACCAGGTTTGACTCATCTTCGGCGACGAGATCACTGAAGATGCGGGAAGACTCCGCATAATCTTCCGCTAAATATGCCCGGTAGCCCTGATCAAATTCAGCCTCTCCTTTTGAACTGCGTACTCCGTCTGCCGGGGACAGTTCTGAAAGCATGGCATAGTAGATTGTGTCCCCGAGCTCCGGGTTGTCAAACCAGGTAAAATATATCGCTGCGGCAAGGAATGAGGCAGCAACTGCCCAGTATAAAAATCTTCGCGACCGTTTCTGGCGGTGAACGACCTTGAGTTGAGTCTCTTCCCTTTTCTTTCGGGAAGCTGCCAGGGTATTTTCCACCGCGACAGATCTCAGCCTGCGCTGCAGCGAAGTGACAAGCCCATGGTTTTCCAGTTGATCCAGAAGTCCGGGCTCGGACTCAAGCCTGCGTTCGAAGGCTTCATTTTCCGAGGGGGACATTTTCCCCTCGAGGTAGCGGGTGATCATATGGTTTGTTTCGGTTTCCATTGATAGTTGTTTATTCCACGTCAAGAAGCCCTTGCTGGCTGTTGATGATGGAAATGAGCCTTTTCAGGCATTTGAATTTCTGCACCTTGGCACTGTTTTCATTGGCATAATCCATGATGTCCAGGATTTCCCTGTAGGAATAATCGTTGGCCCAGAGAAGCAGGAGCTCATTGCACGGGCTGCCCAGTTCATCGAGGGCAGCTCGGAGATCCTGGTTCCTTTCCCTGGTCAGTAAAAGATCTTCCGGGGAGAGTGCCATTTCTTCTTCTTCCCCGGGGGTGTCGAGCTGCGATTTCCTTTTGTTTTTCCTCAATACATTCAACGCACATTTTTTTGCGATACCCACAATGTAGGTGCCCAGTGATGCATCCTGGCGGTATTTACCGCTGCAGATGTTGTCAATGCAGATGATCAATGCGTCGTTGGTTGTCTCTTCGATGTCCATTCTGCCGAGGCCCATCCTGCTGAGTGTCGCAAAGACAATTTTTTCAGTCTGGGCATAAAGCTGGCTTACAGCTTCATTTCTCGATACACCGCCTCTGTTGATCATGTCCATCAATTCATTATCTGATCTTCTGTGAGTTTGTGGTTTTTCCAAGAGAAAAGGTTACCGTGTGGAGCGTAAAACAATGCGTGGAAGATACAAATTCGGGTACACTTAAATAAATGAAAGATCACTACATTCGGTATACGGAATAATTCAATCCACCATGAAACGACAATATCCATTGATACTCATCTACACACTGCTGCTTATGCTTGCCTTTCCACTTTTTTCCCAGAAAACATTTGATGCGTTGCCCACGTACCCGGAAGCGGACCTGTGGACGAGGTACACCAAAGACAAAACCACGTTCTCACTCTGGTCACCGGGGGCGTCTTCTGTTGTCGTGCATTTTTATGCTGCCGGTAACGGGGGGGCGGCCATCAAAACCATCAGCCTGGAGGAAGAAAAGCCGGGATTATGGCGCACGACTGTGGCCGGGGATTTTGCGGGTACCTACTACACGTACCAGGTGATGCATGGAAACAAGCTTCTCGATGAGACGCCGGGGATCTATGCAACGGCTGTCGGTGTAAATGGGCAGCGTGCCATGGTGCTGGACCCACGTTCAACAGATCCCGCCGGATGGGAAACGGACCGGGGGCCGGCACTGGAGCATCCGAACAAAGCTGTGATCTATGAATTGCATGTGCGCGATCTCACTTCGCATCCAAATTCGGGATCATCGCACCCGGGGAAATTCATCGGGCTTGTAGAAAAGGGAACCACAGGACCCGGTGGTGTGAAAACGGGCCTTGACCACATTGTGGAACTCGGGATCACCCATGTCCACCTGTTGCCGTCCTTCGACCACTACTCCATCGACGAATCCAGGCTGGATGTACCGCAGTTCAACTGGGGCTACGATCCGCAGAATTATAATGTGCCGGAAGGCTCCTATTCCACAGATCCGTTCAACGCCGAAGTACGCATCCGTGAATTCAAGGAGATGGTAAAAGGATTTCATGATGCAGGTATCGGCGTGATCCTTGATGTGGTATATAACCATACCGGGAGGACAGAGGAGTCCAACTTCAACCGGGAGTTGCCGGGATACTACTACCGGTTCAATGAGGATGGGTCCTGGTCCGATGCGGCAGCATGCGGCAATGAAACCGCATCGGAGCGTACCATGATGCGCAAATACATGATCGAATCTGTGCGCTATTGGGCGGAGGAGTACCACATTGACGGGTTCCGTTTTGACCTGATGGGCATCCACGACATTGAAACGATGAACCTGATCGCAGATACCCTGAACAGCATCAACCCGGATATTTTCGTGTATGGTGAAGGGTGGACCGCGGGAGGCTCACCCTTACCCGAGGAACGCCGGGCACTGAAGAAACACGTCATGCAGATGCCACAAATTACGGCATTCAGCGATGATATCCGCGACGGCCTGAAGGGCTCCGTGTTTATCGAGGAGAGTACAGGCTTTGTCAGTGGCGCTGAACAAACGGAAGCTTCGGTCAGGTTTGGTGTGGTCGGCTCGGTCCGCCACCCGCAGGTGGATTATGCAGCTGTGAATTATTCCGATGCGCCGTGGGCAAACGATCCGTGGCAAGCCATCTCCTACGTCTCCTGTCATGACAATCACACATTGTTTGACAAGCTAACGATCTCAAGGCCCGGAGTTTCGGTCGCACACAGGATTGCCATGCATAAACTGGCCAACGCCATTGTGATGACATCCCAGGGTGTCCCGTTCCTGCACGCAGGCGTGGAGATGATGCGGACAAAAGGAGGCGAGGAAAATTCGTACAACAAGCCAGATGCCGTGAACCGGATAGACTGGAACTGGAAGAAGGGATATGCCTCCATCTTTGATTACTACCGAAACCTGGTCTCCATGAGGAAAAAGCACCCTGCATTTTTCATGGATTCTGGTGAGAAGGTGCGTGATCACCTCAGGTTCCTGGAGACACCCGGAAGTGTGGTTGCCTATACCATTGACGGTGCGGCAGCAAACGATGTGTGGACGGAGGTCCTGGTGATCTACAATGCCCTGACGGAACCTTTCAAAATGCCAGTGGAAGGCACGTGGCACCTTGCCGTTTCGGGTGATGAATTCAGTGAGAAGGGGATCGGGAAATTCTCCGGGGAGGTAAGTGTACCCCCGGTTTCCATGCTGGTCGCATTCAGAAAATAGGGAGATATGCCCGACAGAAGCCAGTTGACCATTGCACTCCTGGAACCATTCATGACCGGGTCGCACCAGCAGTGGCTCGAAACAGTTCAAAAACACTCAGCCCATGAGATCATCCCGTTCACCCTGCCCGGCAGGTTCTGGAAATGGCGCATGCATGGCGGGGCGGTGGAACTGGCGAAGAGATTCCTGAATAGCCGTTGCCATCCGGATATCATCCTTGCGACGGATATGCTGGATCTGACCACTTTCCTTGCACTGACACGGGAGGTGACCGCAGGAATGCCGGCCTTGCTCTATTTTCACGAGAACCAGCTCACATATCCATGGTCAGCAACTGATCCGGATGTCCGTTCAGGCAGGGACAACCATTATGCTTTCATCAATTACGTCTCCGCCCTGGCAGCTGACAGGATCCTGTTCAATTCAGCCTTCCATCGGGATTCTTTCCTGGGTGCCCTGCCCGTGTTTCTCAACCAGTTTCCGGACTACCACAGGCTGGCTGACTTGCAGGAATTGCATGCAAAAAGCGAGGTCTTCCCGCTCATGCTGGAATTGTCACGGTTTGACCGGTTCCGTGAACCAAAAGCCCCTTCAAGCCCCTGCACTTTCCTGTGGAACCACCGATGGGAATATGACAAGGACCCGGACACGTTTTTCCGGTTGATGTACCGGTTGCAGGACATGGGACTGGATTTCCGGTTGATTGTGTTAGGTGAGGAGTTTGATCAAGCGCCCCGGGTATTCGGTGAAGCTCGGCAGCGGCTGGAAAGCAAAGTGCTCCATTGGGGATATGCACGTGAGCATGGACAGTATGCCCGCCTGCTTTGGCGGGCCGATGTCATCCCGGTCACATCCCGGCAGGATTTTTTCGGGGCCAGCATCATGGAAGCGGTGTATTGCGACACCATGCCCCTGCTGCCCAACCGCCTCGCCTACCCGGAACATATTCCCCGGAAAGAAAGGGATGCATACCTGTATGCTGATGACCAGGAATTGTCAGTCAAGTGTGAGGAGGCGATTCACAGGGTTGACGAGGTCAGGGAAGGGGCTTATCGGGAATTTGCCGCACGGTATGATGCCCGCAATCTGATCGGGCAGTTCGACAGCCTGTTTTTTTCCGGGCGGCGAAACAATTCCGAAGCGTAACGGTTCAGCTTTCATGGAAGTAATCGTTCTTGTCCTGAGCATCCCGGTCCTTTTCTTCCTCCTGTCTGCGATGGTCGGGTATTACTTGTCGGGACCGGGATATGAGGGCCCGGTATCAGACCACTTCGACGGGAAGCAATTCATCAATCCAGGCGGCGTAAAGGCAAAAGGACCGAAAGATATTTTCAAATGGATGCGGGAAGGCAGGGAAAAGCGCATCTGGAAAGAGGATCACACGCCACCGATGGAAAAGGACCTGCCGGATACAAAAGAAGGGGAAACACGCATCACCTTTATCAACCACTCTTCGTTTCTCATCCAGACGGATGGTGTCAACCTGCTCCTTGACCCTGTCTTTTCGAAATATGCCAGCCCATTCCAGTTTGCAGGCCCCAAACGTATGCGGCAACCGGGGATTTCCCTTGATTCCCTCCCCCGGATCGACCTTGTTCTCCTTTCACACAATCACTACGACCACCTTGACCTGCCCACCCTGACCCGCTTGTATAAGCGTGACCAACCTAAGTTTATTGTCCCGTTAGGGGTGGATCGTTTCCTCGGGGGAAAAGGCTTCAGGGATGTGACAGCGCTGGACTGGTGGGAAAAGGCATCCGCAAAGCAACTGGAAGTGACGGCAACACCTGCGCAGCACTTTTCCGGGCGCGGCCTGTTCGACCGTGACCGGACACTCTGGTGCGGCTATGCCATCAATTCCTCGAAGCACAAGGTTTATTTTGTAGGCGATTCGGGATACGGTGATTTTTTCAGTGAGATTGGTGAACGGCTGGGCCGGATCGATGCGGCAATCATCCCGATCGGGGCGTTCAAGCCACGCTGGTTCATGCAGCCGATCCACGTCAGCCCCGAGGAAGCAGTCCAGGTGCATGAGGATGTCGGATCTCCGCTGAGCATTGCCTGCCACTTTGGTACATTCCCTCTTGCTGATGACAGTATGGGCGAGCCTGAAGCACGACTCAAGGAGCTCTTGCGTGGAAGGAACGGAAAAGGCTCAAATTTTTGCGTGCCCGTGCATGGTCAAAGTTTCATCATTGACTGAGCATCATCCCCGTTTGTCGCGTGCCTTATTTTGTAAATGCAAGGAGAAAAATCCAGATACAAAGCTGAAAAAAGGGCCATGCCAACAGGAATTTGTCCAGGATGCCAGCTGTTCTGAATGCCTTGTAGACGAAGGTCGTCCTGAATGCGTAGACCAAACTCCAGAAAAGGAAGACAAGGACAATGATGGCGAAAACAAGGATCCAGCCGGAAAAGATCAGCCCGGCTAAATAACCATCCCAAACCGGCAGGAACATCGTGAAGACAACCAGCGACAGAAAGAAATTGATCAGCAGGATTGTCTTTCCGCGCATTTGTTCAGAAATTCTGCAAACAATCCGTTTTTAGCCGGAAAACCGTACCGTGATTTCATGGGTGGCCTTGTCAGGAGTTTACCTGGATCGGAACCAGCTGGTCCTGATGCCCAAGCCTGTACAGCATCCGGGCGTGTTCCCTGAGGGCCTTGAAAAATGTAGGTTGGGAAATATAAGGCAACCCGAACTCCCTGGCTGTTTTCTCGACGATCCTGGAAATGGACCGGTAGTGGATGTGGCAGATATTCGGGAATAAATGGTGTTCAATCTGGTAATTCAATCCTCCCACATACCAGGACAGAAGCCTGTTGTTTGGAGCGAAATTTGCCGTCGTGAGCATCTGGTGGATCGCCCAGTTGTTTTCCAGGTTGCCCTTGTCGTCCGGCAGCGGATATTCCGATGTCGGCATGACATGTGCTGACTGGAAGATCGCCGCCAGTGTGAGCCCTGCAATAAAATGCATGACAAAGAAGAACAGGATGGTCAAATACCACGGTGCCGGAAAAAAGAGCAGCGGGATCACCAGGGCATAGACATAATAAAAAACCTTCATGGTCAGCAGCTCAGCGAATAATGATGAGTACGAACGCTTCATCTGTTTGATCAGGCCATTCTTTTTATACCTGATGATCTGCTTGAAGTCTTTCGTCGTGATCCATAAGATGGTCATCAGGCCGTAGAGCGGCCACGCATAGAGGTGCTGCAATTTATGTGCGGGATACCGCTTCTGGTGTGGGGAAAACCGCATGTAATTGCCGGGGTTGATATCCTCATCAACACCATCCACATTGGTAAAGGTGTGGTGCAGGATATTGTGCTGGAGGATCCAGTTCGTTGTACTCCCGCCCAGCAGGTGCATGACATTTCCGACAAACTTGTTGACTTTCCTGTTTTTGGAATAGGCCCCGTGAACGGCATCATGCATCACCGACAGGCCAATCCCTGCCATTCCAAACCCCATGAGGCACCACAATGCAAACTGGAGCCAATTGGAAGTAATGACTCCACTCAGCATGAGGAAATACGGTCCAAAATACATCAGGAGCATGACAATCGTCTTGATCACCATACGGGCATCCCCGTACCTGGATATATTGTTTTGTTTGAAATAATCCTGCACCCTTGCCTGGAGGGTTGAAAAAAATTCCTGTTGCGTTCTTGTAGGGAAGCTTAAATCCTTGTAATTCATATAACTCTATGAAATTCTATTCAGGGAAAACGGGTGGTATGATGAATACAAAAGTAGTCATTTCGTTTGAAAAGGACTGGATTTCAAGGCATACTCCAAAATATATCCTTTACTGATCTCTTTTCGATAATAAACCAGACCGAGGCCTTTCGCATAAAGTTCCTCGCCGGACCACTGGGATTTCGTCATGCCTTCCCTGTCTGTGGTAAGCAGTTCCCTGAGCAGGAACCGGGCAGCTTCATATTCTGTATCCCCGATGGTGAATGTCGTTTTCCCAAGGTACCGCCGGTTTCGCGTAAGGGCAAGCACCAGGCTGTCTTCCGGCTGGTCCCATTCTATTTTGTAGAAATATACGAGCGAGGAGTCCTGTACGGTGAAGGGGAAAACATGATTTCCCACGATACGCGCATCAATCACCGATGCCTCCCCGGTAGTGTCATATCCGATGAGTTTCAACGACCTGAGCAGCGCACCACTGTCCGTGATTTCTTCCTCGTTGATTTGGACCGGCCTGCCCGTCCTGTCCAGGTTTTCCCCGCGCAGCATCATTTTATCCCCGGACCTTTTGGCAGCATATTGCCAGACAATATCCTCCAGCAAGGTATCCTGTACAGCCGTATAGGTGTATGTCACAGGCTCAGCAAGTTTTTCCACTGGAAAATAATACGCCTTCATGTCAATGCCCGAATCACCCTTGCAGGAAAAAATGAAAAGCAGGAGCCCCAGGAAACCCGAATATTTTAACATATCATGCCTTTTTGTGGATAAAAAACGCAAAAACCCGACAATATGGCATATCCTGACTTGTGTTTTGCGTTGGTATAATATGTGATGCATCCTGTGCATATACCAATTCATCATCCTGCAATTGTATCTTTGCGCAAAAACATACATGAGGGGCCACGAGGATAAATTTCAATCTTATGTTAGACATTTTTGGGAAAACAATTAAAAAAGTATTTGGAACCAAATACGAGCGTGATGTAAAGCAATATGAACCGCTCGTAGAGGCAACCAATGAATACTTTGAATCATACCGTGACCTGTCAAATGATGAGTTACGGAACAAGACTCTTGAATTCAGAGAGCGCATCGCAGATCATCTTTCGGGGATTGATGAGGAGATCAGGCAAGCAGAGGCGGAATCCGAGGCCGTGGAGGATTTTAACGAAAAGGAGGCCCTCTACGACGAAATTGACGGGCTGATCAAGGAGCGCGACAAGCAGCTGGAGGTCATCCTGAAAGAAATGCTGCCGGAAGCGTTTGCCGTGGTCAAGGAAACCGCAAGGCGGTTTTTGGAGCATGACACGATTCCCGTCACAGCAACGGACCATGACCGCGACATGGCCGCGCGGAACTCCTACGTCTCCATAGACGGTGATAAAGCGTTGTGGAAGAACAGCTGGAAAGCGGCTGGAGGGGATATCCAGTGGAACATGGTCCATTACGATGTGCAGCTGATCGGCGGGATGGTCCTGCATGACGGGAAGATCGCCGAAATGATGACGGGGGAGGGAAAAACACTTGTTGCGACCTTGCCGGCATACCTCAACGGGCTGTCCGGCCAGGGTGTGCACCTCGTCACGGTAAACGATTACCTCGCACGGAGGGACAGCGAATGGGTAGGGCCCATATTTGAGTTCCTGTTGCTCACAGTGGATTGTATCGACAAATATAAACCCCATTCCGACGAGCGCAAGCGGGCCTATAATTGTGATATTACGTACGGGACAAACTCGGAATTTGGCTTTGATTACCTGAGGGACAATATGGTCAGGTCTGCAGCTGAAAAAGTCCAGCGCAAACACCATTATTGCATGATCGATGAGGTGGATTCGGTGCTGATCGATGATGCCCGGACACCGTTGATCATCAGCGGCCCGGTGCCGGAAGGGTCTGAAGAGCAGGAATACAACGCACTCAAGCCCTTTGTCGAAAAGCTGATCTCTGCCCAGAAAAGGCTTGCCTCACAATACCTGGCTGACGCAAAATCCCTTTTCAGGGACGGCATCACCGGGTATGAGGAAGGCGAGGCCGGGATGGCCCTTTTGCGTGCCTACCGCTCATTACCCAAAAGCCGTCCGCTCATCAAATTCCTCAGTGAGGAAGGGGTCAAGGTGACGCTGCAGAAGGCTGAGAACTTTTATATGCAGGAGCAGTCCAAGAACATGCACATTGTGGACGAACCCCTGTATTTTACAATCGATGAAAAGAACAGGCTTGTCGAGCTCACGGATAAGGGGACGGAATATTTGTCCACGCTTGTCGCATCGGACACCAATTTCTTCGTGATGCCGGATATTGCATCCGAGATGCAGGAAATCGAGGCAAACGAGGAAATGCCGGAGAACGAGAAAGATGAAGCCAAGGAGCAGCTTGCCCAGGACTATGCAATCAAATCGCGCCGGCTGCATGCAGTCAGCCAGTTGCTCAAGGCGTATTCCATCTTTGAGCGTGATGAAGAGTATGTGGTGATCGAGGACCAGGTCAAGATCGTCGATGAGCAGACCGGGCGGATGATGGAAGGCCGGCGGTATTCTGACGGATTGCACCAGGCCCTCGAAGCGAAAGAAAATGTCAAGGTGGGGAATATCACGCAAACGTATGCCACAGTGACCCTGCAGAATTATTTCAGGATGTTCCACAAGCTTGCGGGGATGACCGGTACGGCAGAGACGGAAGCCAGCGAACTCTGGGAGATCTACAAGCTGGATGTGGTCGTGATCCCGACAAACAAGCCGGTGATCCGTGAAGACAAGGATGACCTTGTATTCAAGACCGCCCGTGAAAAATACAATGCAGTGATCGAGGAGATCGTGGGGCTCAGCCAGGCGGGCAGGCCAATCCTTGTGGGTACGACTTCCGTGGATATATCCGAAAAACTCAGCCGGATGCTCTCGATGCGGGGGCTCCAGCATAATGTACTGAATGCAAAGCAGCACCAGAGGGAGGCAGAGATTGTCACCGAAGCGGGAAAAGCAGGCAATGTGACGATTGCCACCAACATGGCCGGCCGGGGTACCGATATCAAACTCGGCCCGGGGGTCAGGGAAGCCGGTGGCCTTGCGATCATTGGTACTGAACGCCATGATTCGAGGCGGGTCGACAGGCAGCTCAGGGGTCGCTCAGGACGGCAGGGTGACCCGGGGAGTTCCCAGTTTTATGTTTCCCTGGAGGATAACCTGATGCGCCTGTTCCACTCAGAGCGCATCGCCAAACTGATGGACCGGATGGGGCACAAGGAAGGCGAGGTGATCCAGCATTCCATGGTCAGCAAGTCGATCGAACGGGCACAGAAGAAGGTTGAGGAAAACAACTTCGGGATACGGAAAAGACTCCTTGAGTATGATGATGTCATGAATATCCAGCGCGAGGCGATCTACAAGAAAAGAAACCATGCGCTGGAGGGGGATCGTCTCCAGGTGGATCTGAACAACATGTTCAGGGCATTGACCGAAAACCTCGTCCGTGACTACAAGGGTGTTAATGAATATGACGGTTTTGTCCGTGAGTCACTCAGGGTCCTTGGTGTTGACCCCAAGATCGAAGCTGTTGATTTCAAGGAGGGCAATGCGGATGACCTGGTCAGGACCTTCCAGGCCCAGGTCACGGAGCACTATCACCGGAAGAAAGAGCACATCACCGAGCTGCTGCTCCCTGTCATCAAAAATGTGTATGAAACCCAGGGGCACCAATACAAGCGGATCGCGCTGCCATTCACAGACGGCAGGGCCAACCCGCTCCCGATTGCAGCAGACCTCGAGACTGCTGTGAAGACCGATGGGAAATCAGTCATGAAAGACATCGAAAAGGCGGTGACCCTCGCTTTGATCGATGATGCCTGGAAAGAACACCTGAGGCATATGGATGAACTCAAAGAGTCCGTGCAGTCTGCATCATTTGAGCAGAAGGATCCGTTAGTCATATACAAAATGGAAGCGTATCAGCTGTTTGAAGAGCTGATATACAAGATCAACGAGGAGGTTTGCTCATATTTGTCCAAGGGGAAACTGCTCATCCCGGGTGCCGACCAGATCCAGGAAGCACGTGAACAGAAGACCGACTTTGGGAAGGTCAGGGAAAGCCGTGCCAGTGCAGAGGAGCAGGCACAACGCGCTGCTGCAGAGTCTGCAGGCAGGGGGCGCCAAAAGGTCGAGACGTTTGTCCGGGAAGGGAAGAAGATCGGCCGGAATGACCCGTGTCCGTGCGGCAGTGGAAAGAAATACAAACAATGCCACGGAAGGAATGCATAAATTCAATCACGCTTCATATAAAAGTTCAATTCATATCCACATGAAAAGTTTCATCTTTCTCATCCTCTCTGTTTTTGTGATCAGTTGTTCATCCACTTCAGCGAACCACAATGCAGATTCTGGTGAGTCGGCAGCTCAGGAAGAAATCGAGGATTACATCATCAGCGACCTTGTCACGGAGGATCCGAAGGATATTCCGGAGGAAGCTGAAAGCCCGCGCATTGACATTACGGTGACCGGTCTCAATCCCGGAAAAGCCTACATGATCGGGACATATACTGACCAGCGTTACCGTGCGGATACGGCTGAGATCGACCAGGGAGGCAAGATGCGTTTTGAAAACAAGAACCCGTACCGGGAAGGGTTGTATTATGTTGTCTTTGAAGACAATACCTTCCTGCAGATGCTGGTGGACAAGGACCAGAGGTTCACCATGCGCACCACAACCGCCGAACCCGTGATGGATATGCAGGTGGAAGGCGACCTCGAAAACCAGCTGTTATATGAAAACCTGAAATTCCAGGAGGCACAGAAACGTGAGTCTAACCGGCTTAAATCGGAAATGAAAGAGCTTGACAAGTCTTCCCGGGAGTATAAGGACCTGAAAGCAAAATTAGACGCGCAAAACAATGATCGGAGGGCACACCTGGAAACTTTGTTCCGGAAATACCCAAATCAATTCTGGACAAAATTCAAGAAAGCGGGGCAGAATCCGGAACTCAGGGATATCAAAGGTCCGGATGGGAAAGTGGACAAGGTCGCACAGGTCGTGCAGTTCAGGAAGGAATTTTGGGACGGGGTGGATTTTACGGATACACGGCTGCTGGCCACCCCCGTTATTGCAAACAAGTTGAAGCGATATATCAAGGAATTGACCCCGCAAAACCCTGATTCCATGATCGTGGCGATCGATGACCTGATGGTCCGCCTGGATAAAAGCAATACCGAGGACCCATACTATGGTTATTTTGTAAACTGGATTGGTCTGGAATATGAGCCGGGAAAAACAACCCTGATGGATGCCGAAGCAGTCTATGTCCACATGGTGAAGAACTATTATACCTATGACAGGGCATACTGGGCGGACTCAGCCCAGGTCCATGCTCTTCAGTTGAGGGCATATGAAATGGGCAATTCACTGGTTGGGCAAAAAGGTCCCAATGTTGAATCCAGGAACCCCCAGGGGCAGACTAAATCGATCTACGAGATCAACAAGCCGTATGTCGTGGTATACCTGTATAACCCGCAATGTGAACATTGTGCTGTGGAAACACCAAAACTTGTCAAATTTGAAAAGGACAACAGGAATGAATTTGGCGTCTATGCCATTGCCATCGATACGGATGATGCGGAGTGGAAAGGATACCTGAATAAAAACGGTATGCAGAATTTCACGAATGTACATGATCCGACAAATAAATCGATCTATGCAACCTATTACGTCAATGTGACGCCTGAGCTCTATGTCCTGAATCCGGACAGGATCATCATCGGCAAGAACCTCAAGGTCAATCAGATCATGACGGTTGTGAACCGGGACAAGGAGAAGAGAGCTGCGGGGTAGCGTGTTTAAAGGTACAAGGGACAAGATCTTAAGGACCAAATAAATTTCAAGCTCCAAAATTCAATTTCCAAATGGATTCCAATTTCCAATTGGTCAAATTCCAAACTTTGGAATTCCTGGTTCTTCGTGGTGCTTAGTGTTCTTCGTGACCTCAGTGTTTCCTGGCTGGCATCATTCAGCAGAAAGAGACTCGATAGCCGACACCTCACCGGTGGCTGCTATCTGAGATTGCCTGGCAGGTAAATTGAATAGAATAACAGGAACTCACGGTCGCTCCGTATATCGCTCATCATAGAGGTGTCTGCCGTCATCGCTTGTAAATGCAATATTCCCCATCCGACCAACCGTTTATTGAATAAATGCTGTCTTTCTGGATAAAGCCATCCTATGTTCAAGTGGATTTTCACCATCATTGCGAGTTTCCTGCTCATCACAGCCTGTGAGAAAGATACAATCTCCGACAACCAGGATACGGACCTCCCCGGCTTCTGGAGGTATCAGTCAGGAGTCCCTTATGAGTTGCTTTCTGAAGCGGACGGGGAAAACCCGGTTGCCTACCTCGAATTCGAGGGGACACCGGAGGTTAACGGCTTCACCTCCCGCAATGCGTTCGGGGGAACGTATTTCGCGGACCGGTGGGGTGAAATCGGGATCGATATCCAGTTTTCCACAGATGCTGCAGACACGGAGTGGTCAGGCCACTTTGATGCGATGGTCTCCAGGGTGGACAGGTACGAGATCAGTGGGAACAACCTGGTCCTTTCAGACAATGATCAATCCGGGGAATATACGTTCATCAAACTCAATGATCACGTATGCGTTCCCGCCATCAATGACCGGGATCAATTCCTGAATGCCGTTTCAGATGAATTTGAGATCGTGGATGTCCAGGTGTTCGACACCTGCCTTGAGGCTCTGATCCAGTATTCTGGCGGCTGCTCGGGGATCGATGTGGAAATGGTCGGCGGCGGCGACTATGCCGAGTCCCTGCCTCCCCAACTGGCTGTCCGGTTTATCGTGGATGACAACGATCCCTGTGAGGCACTGGTCCGCGAACATTTCTATTTTGATTTAACAGACCTGCGGTATGAAGGGCATGACCAGTTGAAATTGAATATCGAAGGATATGATCCGGAAGTCCTTGTTTCCTACCCCTGATCCACATCCAGGGACAGCTGATTGAACCCGGCAATAAAATGATCCGGTCGATTCTTCCATTTTCACTAACTTGAGACGCAGTCAGGCCTTCTGTCATTTCATAACCTCAAAAAAACCTGCCATGTCCCGTACAAGCCTTATCCGTATAAATGGTACCAAAGCATATCTGATCCTTGCCTTTTGGGTATTCCTCATCCTCTTTGCCGGGCGGTTCCTGATCAAGGATGCTGTTCCGTATTTCAGTCTTCAGGAGGATGTATTCGGCCGTTTCTGGAATGCCAAATGGTGGCTGGTGGGCCATGTGACCGGCGGTTTCCTCGCCCTTATGATCGGCCCGTTCCAGTTTTGGAAATCCTTCAGGATCCGGTTTACATCTGTACACAGAACCCTGGGCAAAGTGTACCTGGTCAGTATCCTGGTCGCTTCACTCTGTTCGACCTACCTAGCCTGGACCACTGCACTGGCGATCCACTGGACATGGTCGATCGCATTGCAGTCCCTGGCGATTGCCTGGTTTTGCACCGTTCTGATGGCCTATCGGTTTGTCCGGTTAAAGCGTTTCCAGCTGCACAAGGAATGGATGATCAGGAGCTATGTCGTTACATTCGGCTTCGTCCTTTTCAGGTATATGAACGGTCATCCGTTTTTTGTTGAACTGGGGAATTTCATTGAGCGTGGCCCCACAATTGGATGGCTGTGCTGGGCAATTCCGTTGTTCTTCACCGAGATCATCATCCAGTGGAACAAGAAATAATTTCGCCGGAAATCAGGTAGGGCGTACAGAAAGAAGGGGCGAGACACTAACGATGCCCGAATCCTTCGATCTGTACGCTGAAAACAATCTATCCACGTCAGTTACATTTCCCGAAAGATTCATCATCCTTGTAGATCCAGCAATCCTCACCCTGGCCCGAGGAGACATGGTAAAGGTTTTTCTTTGTCAACAGTGTCCAGCCGTCAAACAGCTTGTAATGCTCCACATTCATTTCGACATCATAGGCGCCCTCCGGGATTGGGTCAAGGTATTTTCCTTCGAAAGTCTCATCCTTGATCGTTTCCCATCCAGTTTCCACAACAGGGCCAGACTGGGGCTTGTAGCTCAGTTTTACCCGGACATTTTTGGTCCTGTGGTGGTTCTCGATCTTGATCTGGGCATGCTCATACAGGCGTGATGTGCATTCCCTGACCGAATAGTCTGTGGTATACCCCATTTTCGCCAGGGTGTTGTCCTTCAGGTAATGGATCGTGTACCCGATCGGAATGCCCGGGTTATCCCTGCTGTATACTGCATTCGGTCCGGTAATGATGTCACTCAGGATGCCCCTTCCTTCTCCCTGCCAGTTGACAGCCTCTGAGGCAACTTCCGCATTCCCCCCCAGGGTGACGACCGTGATTGTGGAATTCCTGAGGACTTTTTCATAATTGGCATTTACGGTGACGCTGCCATCCACGCCTCCTGCGTAGGTCAGTACGGAACTCAGGTCCACATCCGTTTCGGTATCCGTTGTTTCGAGCCGGAACATCAGGATACGGCCGTATGAAACTGATTTTACATAGGCTGCAGGATTGGCGTTGTCGATCCTGCCCTGCACATCCAAAAGGGAGACATTTGGCCCGAATACAGAAGCCGGCTCATCGGGTGTTTCCATGACGACCGAGTAGAATACCTGCTTGAAGACCATGACGGCGACGCGTTTTTCCGTGCTTGAATTGTAATCCAGTTGTGATGCAACTGATCCTGTGGCCCAGTCCAGGTTCATATCGACTTCCATGCCGACCTGGGTGGATGAGTAGGACTCCGAGGCGGTGAAATAGGACAGGGACGG
>JARQTN010000124.1 GCA_029976695.1 Lewinellaceae bacterium | reverse complement strand
ACGCCCCACATGGCGGGCGTGGCCGGGTTGAGCGCTGCGCTGGATTTCATTGAGTCTGTTGGAAAGGAAAACATCCATACCCACATCTGTACCCTGAACAACACATGCAGGGAACGGCTGCTGGAAATCGGGGGACTTGATGTGCTGCCGGGGGGGATCCGGAATTCGGGTATTACTTCATTCGTTTCCCAATATGCGCACCCGCATGACATCGCAACTGTACTTGATCAATACGGGGTGGCTGTACGGGCGGGGCACCATTGTACGGAGCCCCTGATGCGGTCATTGAACCTCCATGGCACTGTGCGCGTTTCATTTTCCATATACAATGAATTGTGGGAAATTGATCGCCTCATGGAAGGCCTGAAAAAAGTAAAAGAAATATTCGGTTAATTCGTGCAAATGGATTTATACGACCCGCTGATCCTTGAATACCAGAAGAATGATACGCATTTCGGCAAGCGGCCGGAAGCGGGCAACCATCTTCAGGCGTACAACCCGGTTTGCGGGGATTCTTTTGACCTCTATTTTGATTTGGAGGGTGGCCGCATGAAAGATGTGCGGTTTTCAGGATATGGTTGTGCCGTTTCGAGGGCATCGACGGCAATCCTCGTCGAAATGATGGAAGGGGAAAAAGTGGAGGAGCTCAGTCAAATTGTGGCACATTACCTGCAGTTTGTGGAAAGCGGTAAGGATGGGGACATCCCGTCAAAGTGGATCCCCTTCAGGAAAGCTGGACAGTACCCCGGCCGCATGAAATGTGCGACACTTGCATGGCATGAATTACACAATTTTTTCACAAAAAGGCAGTAACTTCGGCACTCTGTCCGAGCGAACTAAAAATGGCAGGAAAAGACAACATATTATACGATAACCACGGCAGGGTCATGAATTACCTGCGGCTCGCGGTCACTGACCGGTGCAACCTGCGTTGTTTTTACTGCATGCCCGAGGAAGGGATCAAATATGTGCCAAAGAACGACCTGCTTTCGTACGAGGAAATGGAGAGGCTGATCCGGCTGCTTGCGACCATGGGCATCCGCAAGGTCAGGATCACGGGAGGTGAGCCGTTTGTGCGCAAGGGGATGATTGACTTCCTGGAACGCATTACGGTCATCGAAGGTATCGAGCAGGTCCATATCACCACAAACGGAACCATGACGGCCAATCTGATCCCGCGCTTACAGAAAATGGGGATCAAATCCATCAACCTGAGCCTCGACAGCCTGAACCCGGACCGGTTTTTTGAAATCACGAGACGCAATGTTTTCTACAAGGTTCGTGAAACCCTGGATGCCCTGATCGAGGCGGGGATGCCGACCAAGATCAATGCTGTTGTGATGGAGGGGAAGAATGAGCAGGACATCCTGCCCATGGTGGAACTCACGAAGGAGCTGCCAATTTCTGTCAGGTTTATCGAAGAAATGCCATTCAACGGGTCAGGAAAGGACGGTTCCGGGATCAAGTGGAACTATGTGGAGATCTTGTCCCACATCCGTAGTCGCTATCCGGACCTGGAGAAAATCGGCGACAGGCCCTTTTCCACTTCACAAAATTTCCGGATTCCCGGGTGGGAAGGATCTGTCGGTGTGATTCCGGCATTCAGCAGGACTTTTTGCGGGACCTGCAACCGGATCCGCATCACCCCGAAAGGCATGCTGAAGACATGCTTGTATGACGACGGGGTGTTCAATGTGCGGGATCTGCTGCGCAACGGGGCGTCAGACGAACAACTCAGGGCGGCATTCCTGGATGCCCTGTCAAACCGCGCAAAAAATGGTTTCGAGGCGGAGAGAAACCGGCAGTTCGGGATGCCCGTAAAGGAGTCCATGTCCACCATCGGTGGATGAGATCCGGAATTGAAACCGGGGTAATCAATTACAATTCATTCATTGAAAAAGAAGATATGATCACTGTCCAGGAGGCAGAAAATGCCATTTTAAAGCGATTGTACATACCGTGTGAAGAATCCGTAAAGCTTGAGCAGTCTGCGGGGCGCATCCTCCGAGAACCACTGACGGCGGATCGCCCGTTCCCGCCGTTTGATCGCGTTAGTATGGATGGGATCGCGATCTCGTTTGATGCATACGCAAACGGACAGCGCCTGTTTCCGGTCAAGGGCGTTGCCGCCGCCGGGGCGCCCCAGGTAGTACTGCATGATCCTTCCGGATGCATTGAGGTGATGACGGGGGCGGTTACGCCTGCCGGGGCTGATACGGTCATCCGCTATGAGGATATTTCGGTGGAAGACGGTGTGGCGAAGATCAATATTGAGGATGTCCACCGGCATTTGAATGTCCATGGAGAGGGGAGTGACCGGAGCCTGGACGAGGTGATCGTGCCCGCCGGCATACGCATGACACCGGCGGAGATCGGTGTCGCTGCAAGTGTGGGAAAGTCATTCCTGAAAGTGGCCACGCTGCCCAGGGTTGTCGTGATCTCCACCGGGGATGAACTGGTCGAGGTGGAAGCACAGCCGCTTCCGCACCAGATCCGTAAATCAAATGAATACCAGATCTCCGCTGCATTGCTGGGCAGGGGGATCCGTGCGGACAGGCGGTATATCGAGGATACAAAAGAAGAGGTGGATCGCGTCATCGCTGAATGCCTCAAACAGTACGATGTCATGATCCTGAGCGGGGGTGTTTCGGCCGGAAAATTCGACTATATCCCGAAGGCGATGCAGGATAACGGTGTGGAAAAACACTTTCACAAGATCTCGCAGCGACCTGGAAAGCCATTCTGGTTTGGCTCATCGGATGAACACCGTACGACAGTATTTGCCCTTCCGGGCAACCCGGTTTCTTCGTTTATGTGTACCGTCCGGTATATTATCCCGTGGCTCGATGCATCGATGCAAGTGGAAAGGAGGAATCAGCAGGCCGTGTTGATGGAGGATTACCATTTTCACCCGGATCTCACGTATTTCCTGCAGGTCCGGACGGAAGTCGACAGTGCCGGGCGGATCTGTGCCTATCCTGAAACGGGCGGCGGGTCCGGTGACCTGGCAAACCTTGTCCGGGCGGACAGTTTCCTTGAGTTGCCGAGGGGAAGGAATGATTTCAAGGCAGGTGAGGTATTTCCACTTTACTCGTTTCGGCAACAGTGATCACCTGATCAGGGTGATGGATCCTGCCCTTTGTATGATCTGGCCATTAATCAATTCAAATCGTATGAGGTAGGTATACACACCTGTCGGCGCCGGGTCACCCCCCGAAGTACCATCCCATCCGGTGCCCTCTTCATTCAGGATAGCTTCGGGATTCTGGTAAACAAGGCTTCCGAATCTGTCGTATATGGATATTTCATAAGTGCCCGTTTGCGCGTTCGCATCGCCGAATACAGTCAGGCGGTCATTGATATTATCCCTGTTTGGTGTGAAGATATTCGGGATGAACACCAGGTTGTCTACGAATACATCCACGTTGATATTGTAGGTGGCTTCACAGCCATTGGCATTTTTCGCGAGCACAGAATAGTTCGTCGTGCGCAGCGGCCGGATGACCGGATCCGGGCAATCCGTGCAGCTCAGGCCTTCGGACGGGCTCCACTGCCAGGATTCAGGCTGTTGGGTAAATTGCGGGACAAGTGTAATCGGCTGGCCCAGTTTGATGGTTGTGTCAATACGACCCAGCGGGAGAAAAGCATCAGGGTTAACCAGGTCAACAAGTGTGTCAGCCGTACATCTAAACCGGTCAGTCACACTGACTACATATGTATCTGATCCAAGGCCTGCAGCCGGCACAGAAAGATCGACTTCACTGTCATTGATTTGATAGGTAACCGGCGGCCAGGCACCTGTCACGGAAACGAGCGAAATCGAACCATCCCGGAAATCTGTGCAGGATGGATCCGTAGCCGTAATGTTCAGCCCGATCCGGTCTGCAGGTACTTCAACGAGGTTCAACGTGACGATGCTATCGCAGCCGATCGATGATATGAGCGAATCCACATAGATGCCCTGCCGGTCAAGGATCGTGTCCCCGAACTGATACGTTGTACCGCTGCAGATCGTATCGCTGATCGACCAGGTCAGCGGGATGACCTCGATCGGCAGGGGAGTGCTCAATGTGCGGCATTTCGGGTTTAGCAGGTTTGCGGGCGATGCGCCAAACAGGTACCTGTAGAGGAATGACCCGCTGCTGAAATCCGTGATCTGGTAGGCACTGTCCATTGCACCGGGGATATCGGTCCAGGTACCCCCATTGTCCGAACTCACCTGCCACTGGAGGGCATATCCCGGCTGGGCATCCTGGATATTGGCAGCAAGGAACACATTTTCCGTGCTGTTTTCACAGACCTTCCCGTCCAGGTCGGTGCTCGTGATAGCATCGGGACCGCAGGCCCTGAAGGAAATATTGTCCAGTGCCAGGTCATTCCCAATGCCGCCCGGCGCGTTGTTGCGCAGTGTCAGCACCACGGTTGTCTGCCCCGGCTCTGTCACAAAGGAGAAGCCATAGTTATGCCATTTTTCGTCCTGCGGGATGGGGCCGGTCGTGAATTCGACTACCCCGTCGATCAGGAAACTCACATTGGGCAGGATGTGCCCCGTCACCGGTTGCTTTATGAAATTGATCACATCTGCAGTAAAATTATACGTCGTGTTGTCACAAAGACCCGTTACTTCCTGTTCGTAGAAGATGCCGGGTTGAAAGGAGGCATTGACAACCATCATGTACCCGTTGGGGTCATTAGAAGCATCTCCGATGTTGAGCCAGGTGTCGAAATTGCTGTTCCACCTGTCTGACCCATTCGTGATGGTGTAAAAGCCATCGTCAAAAGGGGCATTTGTGGTATAGATAAAACCGGGTGCGATCCCGGGATCGGTGGGCAGGATATTCACCTGTCCACTTCCAAAATCTCCTTCGGTAAAAATGTTCTCACCGAGTGACCCGACACAGATCTCCTGGCTCGAGCCAACAAAACTGAATGCCAGGAGGAGGATACCGATGAGCCAGATACGAGTCTTCCGGGTTGCTTTCATGGAAGCTCGAAGTTATGGATTATTCTCTACCTTTAATCCATTCGTTTTCAAAACAGGCGTATATATGACAGACGGATTTTCACATATCGATGACCGCAACAACCCTTCCATGGTGAATGTGGGCGGCAAACAGGTGACTGAGCGGAT
>JARQTN010000123.1:13811-21382 GCA_029976695.1 Lewinellaceae bacterium | reverse complement strand
AAAAACCACACAAATGAACCTGCACGCTCCGATCAGTTCGCTCATGACAAAGGATGTCATCACAGTACATCCCAATGATCCCCTGGGAAAAGTAAAAGAGATATTTAATACACACCATATCCACCATATCCCGGTGGTCAGGGACCGGAATATTGTGGGCATGATCAGCAAAACGGATTTTCTCCATTTCGTCCGGGGCATCCATCATTCGACCTATGATGAATTCATCGAAAAAAGCCGCCTGCGCACCTATCGAGCAGAGGACATTATGACGAAAGGCCTGGCCAAACTTGAGCCGACCGACAAGATCAATGTCGCCCTTGAAGTATTCAAGGAAAACCTCTTCCACGCGATTCCAATCTGCGAGCACAATGAACTTGTCGGGATCATTACCACACTTGACGTGATCAAAGCTCTTGCGAAGGAGGATGAACCGGTACGCATGATTGAAGAATCCTGAGGGAGATTAACCTCCCTCCTAATTTCCTGAACAGAAAGGTCAGGCGTGAAAAGCCAGGATCGGTGTGCTGTACCTGTAGCTCATCATTTTCGCATCGCTGAAGTTGAACATTTCTTCCATAAAGCTCCGCTGGTGCGTGAGCATGGCGACCACATCGAATTCGTTGCCCTGAATGAATTCAGAAAGAGTGGAGATGATGTTCGTTCCTTCGAGGATAATGAATTTCAGATTTTTGACATCCTTGAATTGTGCCCTGAATGCTTCCTCATTTTCCGCAGGCCCATTGCCTTTTTTCACGTCTACATGTAAACAAAAAACTTCGGCATCAAATAACCCGGCAAAATCAATGGTTTTGCGCAGGATGTCCACTTCCTCCTGCGCAAATGAGGTTGTTACCCCGATTTTGTCGATTGATTTGTCAAAAACCGCTTTTTCGGGTACAGCAAGGACCGGACAGCACGCATACTCCATCATTTCACCGGCGACCGTTCCGGTAAAGATTTGTCTCAGCCAGCCAGCTCCTTTTGTCCCCATCACGATAAATGCCGTCTTTTCCCGTTTTGCTGCCGCCATGATCTGATTTTTTACAGCACCCTCAGCCAGCATGTGTTTCACCGGGATATGGATCAATTTCTCCTGCTCTGCCAGCCTGTGCAAACCGGCAATGTGTTTCCGGTATTCCTCAAATTCCTCGAGGGCCATGCTTTCATAGATCTCGCTAAGGGTTCTTGGAAGGTGCAGGGCCCTGATATCGGGCTGCTCATAGACGTGGATGGTAAGGATCTCCGCTTTCAGTTTATCTGCGATGGACAGGGCATAGATATATGCATTGTGCGCAGCTGCTGAAAAATCGGTAGGAAACAGGATCTTCATAAGGCACAACTGGGTTTATACAAGATAAAATGTACATGGTTTTCCCAGTCCGGGCCATGACACGCGTCACCATGTTTGTTGATCATCACCCGGTCCCACACTCCCTGTTTCAGGATTCATCATCAATCCGGGAAGGCACGGATGCCATGTCAAATCCGATCGGCCTGCTGACAGGCGGGTTATCGTCATCGAAATCTTCCCAGCCCGTCACCTCCTTCATAAAATCCTCGAGATGTCGCACTATGAAAGGCTCCTTGATCTCATTCGGCCGGTAAATGGCAATGATCTTCGGCTGGCCCGGCTTGCCGTATCCCTCAATATGCGGATAGATGATCATCACCTGGACTTTTCCATTGAATAGCTGCTGATAGATCAGTGCCCCATTACTCTTGATAAATGCCTTTTCCGTATCCTCATCGATCTTCTCGTAGATCCCGCTCTTCGACACACCCAGTGAGAGGATGATCGTTTCCAGGTTGCGCATCTGGTCCTTGACCTCTATTTTACAATCAAGCTGTACCGCCTCTGTAATTGTCTTCAGCCGGCCGAGGATGAATGGTTTTAATTGTTCATGCCAGTCCTTGCGGTAGTTTTCGGTATTTCCCAGCACCTCCTGGTACCTTCTCACCCTTGTCTGCAAGCTCAGTAAGTCTTCCATGAAAATGTTGTTTATCGATGAAACAATGTTCTACAGGTCCTGTTCTCTAAAACTGCAGATTCCACATATTAGGCATTTTTACGGAGAGTCAATGCGTAAAGGAATTTGTATTTTCCGCCTGATTTACAAATTCAAACGATACCGTGACAAGGCTACTTTACATCTTCTTTCTGACTGGCATATCCATTCTGAACGGACAGACCGCGTTGCCCGGAATTCTGGACATCCGGGAGCGCGCGGAACTCATTGACGGGATCCTGGAAGACCGGATCGACCATTTACTTCCTGAGCTCATGCGCCGCAGCGGAATTGACATGTGGATCCTGATCTCCAGGGAATACAACGAAGACCCGGTGATGAAGACTATGCTGCCGAGCACCTGGCTATCGGCAAGACGGCGAACCATGATGGTCTTTTATGATCCCGGCCATGACAAGCCACTTGAAAAAATTGCTGTTGCACGCTACAGTGTTGGTCGCTTGCTCCAGGGGTCATGGGACATCAATACCTACCCTGACCAGTGGGAAGCATTGATCGCGATCATTGAAGAGCGAGACCCTAAAAATATTGGCGTCAACATATCCCAAAATTTTGCACTTGCCGACGGGCTGGTCAAAACGGAATATGACGCCTTTATGCGGGCACTCCCGGCCGGTTACCACGACAGGGTCGTTTCAGCAGAAAAACTTGCCATTTCCTGGCTCGAGACGCGCTCGGAAAAAGAACTCTCCATCTACCCGCTGATCTGCCGGATCGGGCACGCAATCCTTCAGGAAGGACTGAGCGAGAAAGTCATCCATCCCGGGATCACAACCACCGAGGATGTGGTCTGGTGGCTGCGCAACAGGGTCAATGAACTGGGGCTGGATACCTGGTTCCATCCTACGGTATCGATCCAGCGGGCCGACCCGGAAAGCTTTGACCACCTGCGCACCTTTTCAAAACGACCGGATACACGCACCATCCAGTTCGGAGACCTGCTCCATGTCGATTTTGGCATCACATACCTGCGCCTGAATACGGACCAGCAGCAACATTTTTATTTACTCCGTCCGGGTGAAAAGGAAGTCCCCGAAGAGCTCAGGGCAGCTTTCCGGAGATCCAACCGGCTGCAGGATATCCTGACAGAAGAATTCAGGACTAGCAGAAGCGGCAACGAAGTATTGCGCAATGCGCTTGACAGGGCGAAGGAGGAAGGGCTGGTTGCCTCGATCTACACCCACCCGATCGGGTTCCACGGACATGCGGCAGGGCCGACCATCGGGCTCTGGGACCAGCAAGGTGGCGTGCCGGGACGCGGGGACTACCCGCTTTACCCGAACACAGCATATTCCATCGAACTCAACACCTCATCCGAGATCCCCTCCTGGGGCAAGGTGATCCGGATCATGCTGGAGGAGGACGGGGTATATACGGAGGATGGTTTTTATTACCTGGATGGCAGGCAGGAAGAGATCTACACGATCCCGAGGCAATGAATCCAGCGCGTATGCTTATCGCATTCCTTTGCCTGGTGTACCTGCCCAACGATCTTTCCGGGCAGTCTGAAGGGGGTGCGGATACAGTTTCAAGGGCGTATGAAATCCACGTGATTGAAGTCCGCGCAGATCGGGACCAACTCCCCTATCCTGTTTCGCGCATACCCACGGCAGACATCCAGGTGAACCCGGCAATCACCATGGAGCCGCTCCTCGAATCTGTCCCCGGTATCTGGATGCAAAGCGGGGCACCGAATACGAACCGCATCAGTATCCGGGGCGTCGGGAACAGGCAGCCTTTTGCAACTTCCAAATTGAAAGTATACCTGGGCGAGATCCCCCTGACGAACGGCGTTGGTGAATCGAGCATAGAAGATATTGACCCCATGCTGTACAATGGTATCGAGGTATGGAAGAGCCCATCCTCAGCACTCTGGGGCAGCGGCCTTGGCGGCATGATCCACTTGTCCCCGGCTTGGGAAGGCCCATCAGGGCCTCGCGTATCCACGACAATCGGCTCTTTTGGGCTTTTGAATTTACGCCTTTTACACCGGATCAGATACGATTCTGCCGGAATGCACCAGACAGTCGTGCATACGCAACGTGCATTTCAGGATGGCTACCGGAATAACAACCAATATCAAAGGCTGGGGCTGACCTTGATGCATAATTCAAGGATCAACCGGAAAGTTGACCTCCATTTTTTCGGTCACCTGATCAGACTCGAAGCCGGGATCCCAAGCTCGCTTACCCTGACAGACTTTCTCCTGAATCCTGAAATGGCAGCTTCAAACTGGCAAGCGGTCAGGGGTGGCGAGGAATACGTAAAAGGAATTGGCGGGTTGCACGGCAGGTATCTGATCTCACCCGATTGGACGTACAATATTTCTGTTTTCGGACAGACCAACCCGGCATATGAGGTGCGGCCATTCAATATCCTGGACTCACAGTACCGGATGGCTGGCACACGGCAACGGATCAGCTTTGCACCCGATCCTGCCAGCTTGATCACAGGGGGACTTGAATTTTCAGGTGAGCGGTATGCCTGGCAGACATATGAAGTGCTGGAGAAGGGCAACCAGGGCCCGCTGCTCAATGACCAGGTTGAAAAAAGAACCCAGATATACGTGTTCCTGCATTACGAAACGGAAATCCTGCCCGGGTTGAGATCTGTGCTCGGTGCAAGCTTTGCCCGGACGGACCAGCGCCTTGAAGGGAAAAAATTCTCGCAGCAGTCTTTCAATCCGACCCTGGGCCTGGATTACGTGCTCAGTCCCTCGGGCATTTCACTTTTCACGTCCCTGTCGCGGGGCTTTTCACCCATCGCCCTGTCGGATGCGCTGGCATCAGACGGAACGCTCAAAACAGCGCTTAATCCGGAGAAAGGATGGAGCCTGGAAGTCGGGGCAAGGTACCGGTCGCCGGAGGACAAATTCCGCATCCAGCTCGCCGCCTACCGGATGCGCATCTCGGACCTCTTCGTCCAAAAGCGGATCACTGAAGATCAGTTCATCGGTGCGAACGCCGGCAGGACAATACACGACGGCATCGAAGTGGAAGGCACCTGGCGGTTTGCAAATACGCTGCGGGTGGATTTTGCATACAGCTACGCAGATCACCGGTTTGGCGATTTTGTCGACGGGAATGCAGATTACAGCGGCAATGCCCTCACAGGCAGTGCCCCCCACATGCTTCGGAATACCCTTTCCTGGACATTCCTGAAGACCAGCAGGATTGCACTCGCCCATCGGTACATCTCCCGCGTGCCGATCAACGATGCAAACACGGTATACGGGGATGCTTTCCACCGGTTTGACCTGCGATTTGATACACGCCTTCCCTTTTTCGGAAAACCATCCGGACTGCATGTTTCCGCAGGTTTGAATAACGTTTTCGACGTGCGTTATGCATCGATGTTCCAGGTCAACGCTGTGGCTTTCGGGAATGCGGAACCGAGGTATTATTATCCGGGGCTGCCCAGGCACTGGTTTTTTCGGATCGGGTACGGGATTGAATGAGCAGCAGACCCGCGCGATAGTTCAGAAAGGAAGTATATTTAATATTCAAACAGGGCATTTACATACAACCTGACAGATTGCCTGCTTAGAAATACAGGGCCAATGAAAGTCGGACTGTTCATACCGTGCTATATCGACCAGTTCTTCCCGCGCGTCGGGATCGCAACGCTCGAACTCCTTGAAAAACTGAGTTGCGATGTCTCCTACCCTACAGGACAGTCATGTTGCGGACAGCCATTGGCAAACAGTGGTCTTGAAAGGGAGATGAAGGCATTGTATGCATCTTTCGCAAATGTATTTGCCCACTGTGATTTCATTGTTTCCCCTTCCGGGAGTTGCACCTACCACATCCGGCACCACTTCAACATCATTGAACAAACGGACGAAGTGAAGCACCTCCGCGAAAAGACCTTCGAACTGACAGAGTTCCTGCTTGATATCCTCGAAATCCGCAAGCTTGACGCCGTTTTTGAAGCGCGTGTGGGCATCCACGAAAGCTGCCACGGCCTGAGGGGGCTTGGTTTGGGGAAGCCTTCTGAGTTGAATGCAACTGAATTTTCCAACATGCATGCCCTCCTTGACCTGGTGGAGGGCATTCGGTTATGCGTTCCGGAACGCAGAGACGAATGCTGCGGTTTCGGGGGCACCTTCTCTGTGAATGAGCCGCAACTGAGCATCGCCATGGGGCAGGACTGCATTGAAAGGCATCTGCACAACAGAGTGGAGTACATCACGGCCAGTGACATGTCCTGCCTGATGCACCTTGACGGCATCATCAGGAAGAATAGACTTCCCGTGAAGGTGATGCACATTGCAGAAATCTTGAACCATACAAAGGGAGACGCGCATGAAGGTATTTGAAGCGGAAAAACGGAAATGGCATGACCAGGCTCTTTGGCATGTGCGGCACAAGCGCGACCAGGCCATCCATGAAGTAGCCGAGTGGGAACAACTCAGGTCACTTGCCTCGGCAATCAAGGCACACACCCTGGACCACCTGGACAAATACCTGATTGCATTTGAATCAGCCCTCAAAATGAACGGAGCCCATGTTTACTGGGCAAAGGACGCAAAAGAGCACAATGAAATCGTCCACAAGATCCTTCGGGAAAAGCAGATCAGGAAGGTGGTGAAAAGCAAATCCATGCTGACCGAGGAATGCCACCTCAATGCATACCTTGAAGCGCATGGCGTCGAGGTGGTCGACACGGACCTGGGCGAACGGATAATCCAGCTCAGGAAGGAACAACCGAGCCACATCGTACTTCCCGCCATCCATCTGAGAAGGGAAGAAGTCAGTGAGACATTCAGTCAAAAACTGCACACTTCAAAAGGAAATGCAGATCCTGTATATCTGGCCAATGCGGCAAGGAAACACCTCAGAAGCCATTTCCTGGATGCCCGGGCAGCGATCACAGGCGTCAACTTCGGTGTCGCAAATACCGGACACGTAGTCATATGTACAAACGAGGGAAACGCGGATCTCGGCGTGAATATGGCCCCGGTTCAGATCCACAGTATGGGCATAGAAAAGGTGATCCCCGACCCGGACTCCCTGGGCATCTTTATCAGGCTGCTGGCCAGGAGTGCAACAGGCCAGCCGGTCACAGTATATACATCCCATTACCAAAAACCCAAAAAGGGAGGTGAAATGCATGTGATCCTGGTGGACAACGGCAGGACCGCCCACCTTGCCAGGCCCGAATACAGGAATGGGCTGAAATGCATCCGCTGCGGAGCATGCATGAATACCTGCCCCGTATACAGGAGGACTGGCGGACACCACTACCAAGCCACCATACCAGGTCCGATCGGCGCAGTAACCATGCCTGTCCGGGATACCGAAAAATTCATGGAGCTGCCCTTTGCATCCTCCCTCTGCGGGAGCTGCTCGGATGTTTGCCCGGTAAAAATAGACCTGCATGAACAGCTTTACCGGTGGCGCCAGGACATTACCGGACAGTTGGGAGTCCCCGGGAAAAAATCACTCTTCCTGAAAATGCTGAAAAGGATCCTGTCAGATCCAAACCGGCTGGAGAGGGCTGGAAAGTTCGCGCGCGCGGCATTGCGGCTGCTTCCCGGCT
>JARQTN010000123.1:0-13711 GCA_029976695.1 Lewinellaceae bacterium | reverse complement strand
CGGCTGGAGAGGGCTGGAAAGTTCGCGCGCGCGGCATTGCGGCTGCTTCCCGGCTTGTTTCTGGAAAACAAGTGGAATACCTGGACGAAAGGAAGAAAAATGCCTGATCCTCCAGCAGAAAGTTTCAGGACATGGTACAACAAAAACAGGAAAACATGAGCAGCAGAGCATCAATCCTTGAGGCCATCCGCCAGTCAAATGCTTCCAGCGGGTCCCTGGAATCCATGCCCGACATGAAGGATCTACAACAAAACGAAGATAAAAAGGAAACTCTCCTTAATGCGTTTATCCGCAGTGCCCGGCTGCAGGGAGCCGATGTGTCCTTTGCGAAAGATATTCCCGAACCCGCCAAATGGTTGAAAAACCTGTATCCAGAAGCTGATCATATCCTGTCTGCTGTAAACGAAAACGGCTTCCCACCCGGCAACCGGATCCAATCAGGCAGGCCGGACTTCAGGCAAGTGGACCTGTCCATCATTCGAGGGGCGTTCGGGGTAGCCGAAAACGGGAGTGTCTGGGTCCCTGAATCCAGCCTGCCCGTACGGGTTCTCCCGTTCATCTGTACACATTTGATCATTTTACTGAACAGGGCAAACCTTGTCGCGCATATGCATGAAGCTTACAGAAGAGCCCTTCTTCCAGAAATCCCGTTCGGTGTGTTCATTGCCGGTCCGTCCAAGACCGCGGATATTGAACAATCCCTGGTGATCGGTGCACAGGGGCCAAAATCCGTGATGATCCTGTTAGATGGGTTGAGCGCTTAACCCTCCTCTTTGCCTAACAAAAAATCGAGCACGCCAGGAAGCTGCTCCGCCCCGATCCGCTTGAATGCGATCTTCTTGTCCCTGTCAAGGATATAGATCTGCGGGGTTGTCTTGATATCATAGATCTGCTTGTACCGGCTGCGCAAATATTTATCCGATGTGTTCAGCCAGATGTCAATTCCTTTTTCTTCTACAGATTCCCAGCACTCGGATTCTTTCTCCCCTGTCTTGGTGCAGATCCCCAGGATTTCGACGCCCTTCGGATGATATTCTTTGTAAAACTCGATCATCTTCGGCATGGATTTCTTGCAGTGGCCGCAATCCGGATCCCAGAAAAAGAGAACCGTAAATTCAGCATCCACGTCATGGACTTTCAATGTTGAACCATCCTGGCGGTAAAGTGTCAGGTCCGGGGCCGGCTTTCCGATCAGGATCGGCCTGAGCGTTTCAGCATTCTTCAGGATCTTCTGCAACTGCTCATCATCCACCCAATGTGCCTTCCCCTTTGCATAGTACTGATCCACAAGGTGTACATATACGGCATCCATCCCGACGACCTTTGATTTGGCGTATTCGTTCAGAAAATGCACAAGATAAAACTGGAATCCGTCAGAATCTTCAGGCATTTTCCCAAGGATATCATCGAGGGACTGGTTGATGGAGTCTGGTACCTGGTACGTAAGCTGTTCCAGGTAATACTTGATCCGGTCATGCAAAAACGGCGTATACACCATCCTCGGGTCCGACAGGTCGATATGATCAAAATAATGGGCCTTGAAATACTGGTATTTCGCCATTTGTTGCTCTTCGGCGGTCCCTTCAAAATCAGGGATATCCACATCGAGGTTTGATTTCAGGAGCAGTGCCACAAGGCTGCCCGGGTGCTCACGGATGACCTCTTTCTGCCTTGTGCGCACGGCCTGGTCGATTTTCTTCAAATCAGCCTGGAGGGCCTCTTTTTCCCCTTCCTGCGCATTCTGTATTTTCTCTTTAAGTGAAGTAGCCTGCGCATTCTTTTCCTGGAGAAAATTCAGGTAGGCATAGAACACTTCGTTCTCTGAAGATCCCTTGAATTGAATGGTCTTGTTGATTTCGGCAAGGTCAGCATGGATGGAAAATTCCTGTGCCTGATCATCGATCAGGATCTGGAAAAATTCGTTGTTTGGCGGAGCCACGATCATGTAAACCCCTGCTTTCAATGCATTGTCACCGGCAAAACGGAACGCATCATCGCTTCTGACAGCCGTATCCTTGAGGTACTGGCTGTTGCCGTAATAATATGCCAGGAAAAGGGAATCCCTGTCAAAACTCTTCAACTCCACATCGATCCGGTAGCCCTGTGCCATCATGGTACCGGTCATCAGCATCATAGCAAACACCATGATAAAAGTAGTCCGCTTCATCTTATTTCTTTCTGATCTTCCGCAAATAAACAAATTTAGGAAGGGAAACAGATGCAATACAGACGTGGTTTAACGAAATCAAAACATTCAACCTTCGTGGTCCCCATATTCTTCCCGCAGTTCTTCGAGGTGCCTTTTTAGTTCGCTGGTGATTGCTTCTGTGCCCTCCTTCCCGTAAAGGTTATGCATTTCTTTTGGGTCCCGGACAAGATCATACAACTCCCATTCACCCAGTTCATAGAAATGGATGAGCTTGTGCCTGTCCGTCCGGACACCCCTGTGCCTGGGGACATGGTGCCAGCCCGATGACTGGTAATAATGATAATAGACCGCAGACCTCCAATCGGGTTGGGCTTGCTCCCTGAAAAGCGGCCTGAGTGACCTCCCTTGCATTGCTGACGGGATTTGAACACCTGCCACGTCAAGGATCGTGGCTGCAATATCAAGATTAAGGGCAAAATGCCCGGTTGCGATTCCGGCCTGAATTTCCTCCGGAAAACGCATGAGCAAGGGCGTGGAAAAAGATTCTTCGTACATAAACCGCTTGTCGTACCATCCGTGCTCGCCCAGGTAAAATCCCTGGTCCGATGTGTAGATCACCATGGTGTTGTCTGAAAGGTCATTGTCATCCAGGTAATCAAGGATGCGGCCAACCTGCTCATCCACCGCATGCACACATCTCAGGTAATCCTTGACATATCTTTGATATTTCCAGATTGCGAGGTCCTTACCCGTGAGCCCGGCTTCCCTGAAGTGGGCACCGATCGAATCATAGTGTGCATCCCAGCGTGCTTTTTGCTCCGGGGTGAACCGGTCGTATGTATTCTCCCATGAAGCCGAGGCATCAAAATCCGCCATGCCGCCTGTTCCGTCTTCGGCTTCATAGAAACGCGGTTGAAGTTTCAAGTCAAAGCCATACCACATGTCCTCCACGCGCATATCGGAAATGCCTGCTGCCGGCGAACGTGTATCATAATCATCAAAGTAGGTATCCGGTACGGGAAGGTCTTCCTGAAAAAGAGTCAGGTCCTGCAGGTCAGGCATCCAGTTTCGGTGCGGGGCCTTGTGGTACAACAGCATGCAAAAGGGTGCTTCACTATCTTTCATAGATGAAATATGCTCCAGTGCCAGATCCGTCACGATCTCCGTTGCATACCCATCAATCCGGAATGTATCGCCATCCCGGATCATATCGGGATTGTAGTATTGCCCCTGCCCCGGGAAAACCTGATAGAAGTCAAAGCCCGATGGGGGTGTTTTGAGATGCCATTTTCCAATGAGAGCCGTTGAATACCCATCTTCCCTCAGCAATTTCGGGAATGTGACCTGGCTGGTGTCAAAGACATCTGCATTGTCGCGCAGCCCGTTGAGGTGGCTGTACTTCCCGGTCAGGATCACCGCGCGGCTTGGGGCGCATATCGAGTTTGTCACAAAAGCGCGGTCAAACCGGATCCCTTCATGCCCGATCCTGTCGATGTTCGGGGTGCTGATCAAAGTGGTATCATAAATGGAAGTTGCCTGCCTGGTGTGGTCATCCGTCATGATCAGGATGATATTCGGACGGACATCAGATCTTTCTCCTTCAGCCTGGTTGCAGCCCTCACCAGCCAGGAAGGTGAGGAGTGCAACAGAAAGGATCAGGAGGCTCGTATATCTACTGGCCTCCATTCCCCTCTTCCTTCTTGACCTGGTTGCGGATATCCTCGAGTTTTTTCTTCTCAGCCGCGATCTGTTTCTGGATATCCTGGATCTGGGCGGCTGTTTCTTTCTTCACCTGGGTGATCTGTTCCAACGCGCGCTGCCTGGCTTCATAGATATCATTTGCCAATTGATCCCGGATCTCCTGGACATCTTCAAAAGCTTTCTTCCGTTCGTTTTCAGCTTCGGTGATGTATGCAATTTTCTTGGCTGAGGACTCCCTGATCACCTCGCTGATTTCCTGATCCTTCTGCTTTTTCAGGGCCGCGATCTCTTCCCGCGCAACACGCCTGGCCTGCTCGATCTCATCCTGGAGGATTTCCATTTCCTCGTTCCTTTCTTTCAGTGTCCGGCTAATTTCTTCCTGCGCGGCCTGCTGGACGGCAGCGACCTCCAGTGCAGCCTGTTCGCGGACATCCCTGAGCTTTTCGGCTGTCTCAGTCTGTGTCCTGGCGATCACATCACGTGCAGTTCCTTTGGCATCTGCAACCTCCTGCAGGATCCGCTCCTTTTCATCATTTGCTTTCAGCCGCATGGCGGCCACTTCTTCAGTGGTCCCTTCTTTCACCGACCTGAACCTGTCAAGGATTGCCTTTTCCTGCCGCGTTGCATAGGACTGCAGCGAATCCAGTTTATCCCTTTGCCTTTTCTGGAGATCAGCCAGCTTTGCCTCGAAATTGTTCTGGTACGTAGCCAACTGGATCTCAAAATCACGCTCCGCTTCAGCTTCCTGAAGGGCATAGGATGCCTTCTGTTCGGCGGCCCTGGTGCGGATGCGGAGAATCTCTTCCTTGATCTCGCTGCGCGTATCCTTCAGGTCGTCAAGCGTGGCATCTTTCGCTTTTGCGTACGTGTTCCTGATCTCTTTCAATTCTTGTTCAAGACCGATTTCAATCTCCCTGATCTTGCGGTCCGCAATTGTCCTTGCCGCGGTAATCGCATTTGAATATTTCGCCTGTGCATTTTCAAGATCAACTGAGGATTGCGCAATCACCTTGCGGGCATTTTCCCGGTACCGCCTTACTTCTTCATCCGACCGCTGCCTGATCCTGTTGATCTCCACCATGGACTCCTGAAGGGCCCGCTCTTTTTCTTTTTGGATGCGTTGGCGTGTTTCCTCCAGCTTTTTCAGGTCAGCAGCCTGTATTTCCGCAGCCATCGCTTTCTGGGCAATCAATTCGCTGGAGATGGAATCCAGGATCGCACGTTCCTTCTCCCTTGCAGCGAGAATGCGTTCGGTCATTTCCTTCCGGGACCTGAGGATCTGCGCCTCCGCTTCTTCCCTTGAGCTGGCCACACGTGCAAGGAGTTTCTCTTTTTGTTCCGAGGAAATCGTGATGATCTTCTTGAGCGTATCCTGCAATTCCTTCTCGACAGCGTGCAATTTTTCATCTGCCCTCACCTGGGCTTCGGCGACGTGGTTCCTGATCTGGTTCAAACGTTCACTTGCCATCAGGCGGGCATTGATGACCTCCTGCTCAAGCTTCTGCTTTTCAGCTGCGAGTGCCTCTCTCATTTCCTGAAGTTCGGCCTGTCCTTCCTGCAGGATATTTGCTTTTTGCTCTGCCTGGGTCCTTTTCAATTCGGCTATTTCAAGCTGGAGCGCCTCCTTTTGCAATGCGGCCTGTTCGCGCTCTTTGCCGATTTCTGCAGTCAGCTGGATTTGCATGTCCTGGAGGTTCTCAAGCATGTCTTTCTCCGCCTTTGTCATTTTGCTCCGGTTCTCTTTTGCAAAGGCCAGGTATCCTTCACGAACCTCCTTCACGCGCTCATCTGTTTCCTCCCGGATATCAGAAATCCGCATGATTGCATTTTCCTTCGCCGAAGAGATTTCGTCCTGGTACTGCATACGCGCGTTCTGCAGGTTGCCCTGGATTCTCTCGATTTCCGCCCGTGCCTTTTCCTGTGCATCTACGACGGCCTGGGCTGACCTCAACTTTGCATCCTGCACATCCAGCAAGGCCTGGGCACGGGCACTGTCTACATTGCGCTGGATCCTTTCAATCTCCCGGATGGCCTCTTGACTTGCCGCGGCAATGATATCCTCCCGCTGCTTCCTTTCTTTCCTGATCTCCTCCAGGGAAAGGGCCCGGGCCTCCTTAACTTCCTCCGCATATTCAGACTTCTTGCGTTCTGCATTCTTCCGTGCAAGGGAGATCTCCTCCTTCAGTTGCTGCTTGATCCTCGCTGCCCGCTGCTCCTCAGCCTGGATCTCGGCCTGCAGCCTGATCTTCATGTCATTCAGTTGCTTCTGCAAGTCGATCATTTCATTGTCGGGCACAATTTCCGGGCGCATGACAACATCCCGGCCACTGATAAAATCGGATTCCTCTGCATGGTAAGTATCGGCCACGAAATTGTCGATGTCTACAAGTGTCCTGTCCAATTCCCTGTCAAAACACTGCGCCATCTGGAAAAGTACAGCCTGCCTGTTTTGATTCAGCGTGACCTTGCGCATGACATTCTTCAGGTTATTCCGGATATACACTACATTGATCCTGTTTTGGCTGATCCAGTCGAGTGCATTGAGGTCGATCGCGAGCAAGTTTTCATAGACAGGAATATTGTTGATTGTCCGGATCCGGCCTGCATTGATAAACCTGTAGGATCTGCGCATATTGTTCACGTCGAGAAAAATGATCTCATCATTCTCATTCAGGACACCACCGTTCTCTGTTTGCACGACGATGTACAGCCCTTCATTGTTATTCAGGAACCCGAAACTGTAGGTATAACCTCCACGGACAATGATCTTTTCAATACTGGTCGCCAGGAAATGGAGATTCTCCTGTTTTGAATTCTCGGAAATATACTGATCACAGGATTGCGCGGCAATCGGAAAACAGGATGTACCCAGGACAACCAGTGCAGCAAAGAGTTTAGGGATCCAGTTCATGCCATTCGGTGTTGGACATACCACAAGTTACGAAAAAACGATGAGGCATGTGCCCTGTTCACACTCAGTCTGGCGTTATTCTGCTGGCTATTTCAGCAGTTTTCATCCAGGCATGATCAAACGGGATTACTGATACATCTGGTCAATCTGGTGGGCAAATTTCCGGAGGATCACCCTGCGCTTCAGTTTGAGGGTGGGCGTCAGCTCTGATTCTGAACCATCGCTCCTGTTCGGAAGCCAGGGGTCTCCAAGCAGGATAAATTTCTTGATCTTCTCGACCTGGCTCAAATCCTTGTTGAACTCTTCGACTAGCCCCCCATACATGCTCAGCACGGCGGGATGTTTCAACAATTCGGTTTCATTCAGGTATGTGATCCCGGATTGGGATGCCCATTCCGCAAGCTGGTCACTGGCTGGCACGAGAAGTGCGGAAACAAATTTTCGGCGGTCCCCCACGATCATGGCATTTTCGATGTACAGGGATTCTTTCAGTTTATTTTCGATCGGAGCCGGGGCAACATACTTACCGCCGGAAGTTTTCAGCAATTCCTTTTTGCGGTCCGTAATCTTCAGCAAAGGCTGCCCGAGACCAAGGTCATCGAGCCTGCCAATATCCCCGGTTTTGAACCATCGTTTCCCGTCGATTTCACGGAACACGGCTGCCGTTTCATCAGGCTTCTTGTAATACCCCAACATGATATTCGGACCTCGGGCCAGCACTTCACCTTCTCCCTCGACGTAATCCCCCGAAGCCGGATCGATCATAATCTCCACGCCCGGGATCGGCGGCCCGACATAGCCAAGGCGCGCACCCGGGCCCTTAAACTGCGCAATACATAAACCGGGGGACGTCTCTGTCAATCCATACCCTTCCCTGATCGGGATGCCTGCAGCAGAGAAAACCTGGGCGAGACGCGATGCCAGGGGCGCGGATCCGCACACGATCCCTTTCACATTTCCGCCCAATGCTTCCCGCCATTTCGAGAAGATCAATTTGTCGGCAAGCCTCCACCGGAAGGCTTTGAGTCCTGTATACTGGTCTCCATACTCCCAATCCTTCGTCATGCCAACTGCCCAAAAGAAAAGCGCACGCTTGATCCCCTTCAGGGTTTGCCCTTTGGCCATGATCTTTTCATACACTTTTTCAAGGAGCCTGGGCACAGCAGTGAAGAAATGTGGGTTCACGGCACGGATATCCCCTTCCTCCCCGCCAAGGTTATCCATGCCGGCATAATAGATCGAGTACCCGCTCCCGATATAGGTATAATTCGCGGTCCGTTCAAAGATATGGCTGACAGGGAGAAAGCTCAGGATGCGGTCCCCGGCCTGGCAGGGAATATAGTCATCGATGGCGATCGTGTTGCTCACGATGTTCCGGTGGGAAAGCATCACACCCTTCGGGTGCCCGGTCGTCCCGGAGGTATAAATGATCGTGGCCAGTTCATCCGGCAGGATCCCGGCCATGACCTCTTCCACCCTGTCCATTCCATGGTCATTGAATATGTCCTCCCAAAACGGGGCGCCCTCCATTTGATCAAAGGTATATACCTGGTCAAGTGTGGGCACATCTTCCTGTGCAATCGTCATTTTCTCAAACAGGTCACCCCCTCCCACAAAGGCCATTTTTACTTCTGCATCGTTGAGGATATAGACGTATTCTGACGGGCTGATCGTCGCATAGAGCGGGATGTGGATGGCGCCGACCTGGTTCATCCCCGCATCAAGGAACGTCCACTCCGGGCGGTTCTGGTAGACTGCACTCGCGATCTTGTCCCCGGGCCTGATCCCTGCCTCGAGGAGGCCGCAGCTGATCCTGTTGATGATTGAAACTGACTCTTCTGTCGAGTAGTGTACCCATTTCCCGTTCCTGCGGTAGCTGAACGCTTTCTCCTGCGGGTATTTTTCCAGCTGGTAATGGATAAAATCAAATAACCTGGTGGGCCTGTCCATATTTTGTACTAAAATTCAGTGATTGATATGTGCAGCCTCTTCAAGTGAAAGACTGTATTTGCCGCTTGAAGATAAGGGAATTGTTGATTCGCATGCGCGTTGAGACACTTATGTAAGATCTGGGTGAATCTGACTCACACAGTTGATCAAAGCCTCCAGGTGAAGTTTTAACCCGGAACCTGGCAGAATATAGGACGGGGCATACCCCTGCCAAAGCACATCTGACCTCCACTCAACCGACATGCCGGCACAGGGTATGCAGAGTCGCTGGTAAACCAGAGAGCTATGACAACTTTACCTGGTTGTCATCAGCATTGGAAACCCTTTTATTTGTAGCTCACCACCAGAAACCTGGCTTCGGTTTTGCCCGTATTCTCCAGTGCGTGCTGGCATGCTCCATGCCAATGCACATCACCGGGCTTAAATGATCGTTCCACTTTCCCTTCTTTATCCGATTCATACAGGATCTGATAACCAGAAAGTGAATAGATGACACGGTTGAGGCCTGAATGCATGGGAATACTGCCGCCTTGCGGTAAATTTACTTCCGTCATCCGGAAATGGTCATTGTCAAAAAGTTGCCTGGAGACCTCGGGGGTGACGACATGGACATCCTTTTCCAAAAATTGCTCCGGGCAATCTGGCAGTTTGGTTCCTTTCCGAACAAATACAAGCCATTCGGCGGTAGATTCCCCAATGTTCCTGGCTGCATGCGAGCCGGCTTCGTGAAAGTGAACATTTCCCTTTTTCCAGGATCTGGTTCCTTCGTTCTTTCCCCTTTCCACCCAATCGATGGAATAATCAGAAAGTGAATAGATCAACCTCTTCTCCCCTTCATGTGCCTGGAGAGATTCTGCAGGTGCAAGGGTGACCTTGAGGACTTTAACGTAATCGTTATCAAAAACGACTTTCGGACTCACTTCCCGTGCTGAAGTGATCGACTCTTCCGCTTTTTGGTCTTTTCCCTGGTCCTTGCTTCCACATGCAAATAACAGGAGTGTAAAGGCAATCAAACTGGTCACAAAGTAAATTGAAGTCTTCATCTTAATTTGGTTAATGGTGATACATTCTTGTATGGTCATGAGCTGAAAGGCAATCGAAGACCAAACATGATATTTCTTCCCATCATGTTGAGTCCCAATGGTTTGGTCACAGATAAATGGTCAATATAAGCCTCGTTCGCAAGATTGTTCCCGGTGATATAAATATCCATTTCCTGCCTTCCGAGCGAAACGCTTGTTCCGATTCTGGCATTGAACAAGGTGTAAGCCGGAGTCGACGCTTCATTCTGGCCGGTCCGGTTTTGTTCAAAGAAGTTCATTACCTCAATCGAAAAATAGGGCCTTTTGAGAAATCCGATTTCCTCCTGCTGCAGTTTGATTTCTCCGGTGAATCTGTCCTGAGGCGTGAATGTTGGGTGTTCAACGCCTTCTGCATCATCCGTTATGTCGGCGCGTACCATACTGAAACTTCCATGAAGCCCAAGCCAGGATACGGGATGGATGTCCAGTGCCACTTCACCCCCCAACAGGACTGCATCATTCTGGACATGTTGAAATATCATCCCACCGCCAACAGGAGCCTCCTCATCGGTCATGACCACATAAATGTAATTGTTCACAAGGTTGTAGAAAGGTGCAACATTCAGTGTAGCCCAGGGGGTGTGGAGGTGGTAGGTCAGGTCGATCTGATAATTGCTTTGGGCATCAAGGTCCGGATCTCCCCTTTCAAACCTGCCGGCATGCACACCGTTTTGGGTTAATTCCGGTAAATTGGGCGACCGGAAACCGCGTGCAAGATTAGCTTTGAAAAACTGATTTTCAGAGAAATTATAGGTAATGCCCAACGAACCGTTCACACGATTATAGGTGTTGTCCACCGTGAACCTGTCCGTGTTATCAGTAGCCACAGGAAACGACTTCATATTCCTGAAATCATAGCGCAATCCGGAAGTAAGCGTCAGGTTTTTCGCGAGTTGAAAGTCTCCAATGGCATAGAATCCAATGTCGTTGATTTTCGCATCGGGCATCACCACATTTGGTTTGCCTTCATCCGCCTCATTTTCAATACTGGCACCGTTAATACCAAAGATCAGGTTGTTTTCACCTTTAGGAATATTGAGTTTTGCATTGTATGTAAACGTATTCATCTGCATGGAAACAACCGTGGGTGCCACCAATTGCTCCTGCGGATCAATACCTCCGGCGACCAGTTCACGGATATTCGCCTGATAACCCAGATCGACATTGAGCGTGCTTTTGCCCAGGAAAACCGTATTGTTTGAAGAAATCAGGTGATTTACCAGGTCCTGGTACCATACTTGATTCTTTCGTTCTTCAGTTAACAGCGTTGAGGCTAACGGGCTGGCAAACAGGTTAATTTGAGGTCCGTTTTGAATTCCATATTCAGCGTCGGTAAAATTATAATTTACCGAAAACATCCCTGCATCCGTCCTGACCCCTGTATGAGCTGAGAGGTTGTATTCGTTGATGCGGGTGTTATCCACTACCTCATCATTCCCGTCTGTAAAATCTTTATGTGATTTCAAACTGCCCCGAAAACCAAAAAAGAACTTGTCCAGGCTGCCTTTTACACCAAGGCTATTCAAATACCCACTGGTGTTGGTAAAGTATTGCGATGTGAAATCCCCCTCAATACCTTTGGGTCTTGCGGGCCGCTCCCTGATCACGTTGATGACACCCCCAACGGCATCGGAACCATACTGCAATGAAGCCGGCCCTTTGACAATTTCCACATGGGAAGCCGCAAACTCATCAATCATGAAGGGGTGATTCGACGAAAACTGATAGACTTCCTGTTTGATGCCATTGTTGAGCATCACCAGGTTATTGTTCGATAAACCGCGAATAACGGGCTGCCCTCCCCCGGTTCCGAAACTGGAAAAATATACGCCTGGATTACGTGCCAGAGCACGTGGCAAAGTAACCTCCCCGGAGCCAAGAATCTCTTTTTTCAACATGGTTTCGATCGGGTATGATACAGCATCTTGTTCTTTCACGAATCCTGTTGTCACCGTAATTTCCTGCAGTTCGAGCAGGGTTTCGACAAGGCTTATATCCAGTGTATAAACTCCACCGGGAGCCACTCCACCCAAATTGATGGTTTTTGACTGGGCCCTGTAACCGATAAATGTGTACTCGAGCGTAAGGACCTTGAGATTATTTGGGATATCAAGTTGATACGTCCCATCTTCCAGGCTTACCGTGCCTGTTTGATTTTGGTGTAAAAGGACATTTACTCCGAAAAGTGGATTTCCATCCTGATCTGTGATCTTGCCTGCTAACAGGCTTTGTGCAGAAGTATGGGTCACGCCCATAAGCAATAGAATCAGCAGCGACAGCTTGTCATACATAGTGTCTGAATTTTTGGTTCATAATGAGGCTCCTTTAAGAAACCTGTCTCTTAATGCAACTTTGTTGCAAAAATAACATGCTGGTCCTTTGTTTATCGTGATTTTCGTCACATTGCCTCATAACTTCTGTCATGGAGGGCCAATTTGGGAACACTATCCATCAATAAGTACCCCGGCAAGGAGTTTGGAACAGGCAGCTTCAAGTCTATCGCATTACATGAAATCTGCCCGGCTGAACGATCTTCCATTTAGCCACCCAAGAAAAAACGGAACAATATTTATGATGTGGATTCTTTAATTTGAAACCCAATACCAAAGTACCATATCAAGTGAATGAATCGTAGAAAGCCCGCCTGACCTGACGAGCAGTAAAGATGTAAATGGCGAAAGCAACTATTCTGAAAAATGAAGCAAGATGGATACTGAAATAGAAATTGTTTCACCCTGTTTCAGACTAAATCCTGTCTAAGGATGGGAATTACTTTGAAAACCAAAAATTCATTTAATAAAACACGATGTGTACTGTTTCGAAACCGATTATTGTCTACTTGAGGAAAAGAACGTGCAATTACCGGGTCCCATCTGCATTTTCCGGTCCTGTAAAATATGCGATCCCTGACATCATTTCAAATTGAACGAGTCCACGGAAAGCACCTTTACAGGGCCTTTCATCCTTGGTATTTCACTTTTACACCGGGAAACGGTACACCAACCAGGGCATTCTGATTACTGTAAAATGAACAAGTATATCAAGTATCCAATCTGCGATCATTCTTTCAGCAAAGTTGGCCCTTGCTTTATGCTAATTATTCTTCGGCTCCTGTTTTAATCGCTTCACTTGGATCTATCCCCCTGTCCACTTTGTCATAATCAAGCGTAGATCCTACCGGACTATGCGGGATCAAATAAACCACGGTCATCACGACTGCCGTGACCAAAACCTTCGCCCTGCTCATCTTCTCGTTCTTCCTGGGCTTAAAACCAATCATAGCCAAAGCCAATGCCCAGGCAATCCACATGATAAGCGTTTTGTTGTCAGCAAAATCCCCTCCAAAAGGAAACCCTGTCCAGTATTCACCAAATGCGTTTTTTGTACCAGGGGGCCAAAGATCATTCCGCCAATTGTCGCTGCGGAGAAAGCGGCCACCTTCCAGCGACGCATAAAACCATCATGAAAGATGGCACTCAATCCCGCCCGGATACTAAAATGATCACCAAAATCATCATCACCACATGGGGCACCAAAATCAGGTTGGAAACAGGATCCTTATACCTCAGTCCAATGCTATCCTCTCCCGATTCATGGATCTGAAACGCTTCACCATCGATGCCACCGGTGATGAAGTATTCCATCTTCCCGCCAGCAGGCTGGACAAGCATTTGCGCAACAAATTTCTTGTGTTCATCGAATTGAAAATCTATCCTTGTGACGGGATCATTTATCTGGTAGCGCACGTAATCTTGTCCCCGGGCCTGATCTCTGCCTCGAGGAGGCCGCAGCTGATCCTGTTGATGATCGCAACCGCTTCCCTGGTTGAATAATGGATCTACTGACCATTCCTGCGGTAGCTAAACGCTTTCTCCTGCGGGTATTTTTCCAGCTGGTAATGAATGAAATCGAATAACC
>JARQTN010000122.1 GCA_029976695.1 Lewinellaceae bacterium | reverse complement strand
GGTCTACCGGCAGGAGGTGGGGCGTGAATTGCACAGTGGCCTCTCTTCCGGCAAGCCGCGTCAGGTTTTCCTGGATCTCGATCGAATGACGGTGTGTTTTTACGCCGTAGGCCTTGAAGTTGTCGTGTACATTTGAAAAATGGTTGACTGGCTTTGACGCCACGCCTGCCCCGGTCACACCGGACTTGCTGTCCGCGATGATGGTTGATGGATCCACGATACCACCTTTCACCAGCGGAGCCGCGCCCAGCAGGATGCTCGTCGGGTAGCAGCCCGGGTTTGCGATCAGTTTCGTGGTCCTGATCTTGTCCGCATATAATTCCGGGATGCCGTAAACGGCTGATCCGAACCCGTGCGGATAGCTATGTTCCTTACCGTACCATGCTTCATATGTCGCCGCATCATTCAGGCGGAAATCCCCGGAAAGGTCGATGATCGGGAAATCTGAAGAGGCAAATTTTGCCACATAATCCATCGATACGCCATGAGGAAGGGCCAGGAAGGCCAGGTCAATTTCAGCTGCAGGGAGTTCTTCCGACTTGATGAGTTTGTGTTCAATGATTTGCACGAGGGAAGGATAGATGTCCGCAATGGAATCGCCGGCCTTGCTTTCGGAAGTGATAAATGCAATCTCGACCCCGGGATGGTGGTACAGCAACCTGACCAGTTCCGATCCGGTGAATCCGGTCGCGCCGATGATGGCTACTTTTTTTTCAGGCATTTTCCTTGATGTTTTTGAGTGACTCTTTCATGGTATTGAGTGCAATGGACAATTCTTCCCGTGTGATGATCAGCGGTGGTACCAGGCGCAGGATGTTGCCTGCCGTGGCATTTGCGATGACACCGTGTTCAAGCATATCCAGAACAAGCGGCTTCGTCTCAAATTCGAAGGCGATCCCGACCATCAGGCCGACACCCCGTACTTCCTGGATCGATGGTTCGTTCATGCCGAGTATTTGCTCCTTCAGCCACTTGCCGTTTTCATTGGCTTTTTCGAGCAGGCCTTCCTCTTCGATGACTGACAGTGTGGCCAGGGCAGTTGCGCAGACAAGCGGGTTGCCGCCGAATGTCGTGCCGTGATCACCGTGCTCCATGGCCTGGCTCACTTTTTCATTCGACAGGATGGCACCGATGGGCACGCCGCCTCCCAGCCCCTTGGCAAGGGTCATGATATCAGGCTGCACGCCAAAATAGTCTTTAGCAAACCAATGGCCGGTACGCCCGACCCCGCACTGCACCTCATCGAAGATCAGCACGATATTGTGCTCGTCGCACAGGGCACGCAATCCGTGGAGGAATTCCCTGTCTGCGACGTTGATGCCTCCTTCCCCCTGGATGGGTTCGATCACGATCGCCGCCGTATCCTCGCCGACTTCTTCAAGGACTGCATCCATGTTGTTGAATTCGACCTGCCTGAAACCTGCCGGGATCGGCTCGAACCCATTCTGGTATTTCTTCTGGCCGGTTGCAATGGTGGCCAGTGTCCTCCCGTGGAAAGAATTCCGGAATGAGATAATCGTCCCCCCACGCCCGTTCTTGTGGGCATACTTCCGGGCGATCTTGAAAGCGCCTTCAAGGGACTCGGCACCGCTATTCGTGAAGAAAACACGCCCAATGCAGCTGAGCCGGACCAGCTTTTCCGAAAGTTCAACCTGCGGCCTGCTCACGAAGAAATTTGAGATATGGGTCATTTTAGACGCTTGTTCGCAGATCGCCTGCATGACCTTTGGGTGGCAGTGGCCCACGTTATTCACCGCGATGCCGGCCAGAGTGTCCAGGTACTTCTTGCCTTCGACGTCCCAGACATAGCAGCCTTCCCCACGTTCAAGTGCGAGCGGCAACCTCCGGAGCGTAGGCAAGTAATATGATTTGTCAAGCGTGTGATAATAGGCATTCGAATGTTGATCTGTCATGTCTTTCCAGTTTATTTTATTTCCTGATGATCGTTCCGACCTTTTTTCCTTTTACCGAATCCATCAGCTGGTCAGGCTTCATACCGTTAATGATACGCACTTTCTTCGTTCCGTGTTCGATGGCTGTCCTGCAGGCTTCGATTTTCGGCAACATGCCGCCGCTGATCACACCTCTGGAGATCAGATGGTCAATCTCCGGAACGGTCACTTCGCTGATCAGTGAATCCGCGTCAGCAATATCTTCCATCAACCCGTTCACATCAGTCAGGACGATAAACTCCTCTGCCTGCATGGCGCCGGCAATATGCCCGGCAAAGACATCCCCGTTGATATTGTAATCATTTCCATTTTCATCAGATGCAATGCAGGTGATCACCGGCAGGTAACCATTGTCTAACAGCAGGTTCAGCAAATGCGGATCGATCTGCGCCACGTCCCCTACTTGTCCAAGGTCGATTTTCTCTTCCCTGCCATTTTTGATTTTGATGCCGTATCGTTTCTTCGCCGTGACGATGCCGCCATCCTTTCCGGAGAGCCCAACGGCCGGCTGGCCCAGCGCATTGAACCTCCCTACGAGATGTGCATTTACTTTTCCCTTGAGTGCCATTTCCACATGACGCATCGCTTCTTTAGTGGTCACCCGCTGCCCACCAATAAATGCGGACTCGATCCCGGCTGCCTCAAGGGCTTCACGGATGTAAGGTCCCCCGCCATGAACCAGGATGATGTGCTTTCCATATTCCCTCAGCTGGCAGATCTTGCTGATCAATTCTTCCCGGCCCGTTTGATCGACCATGGCATTGCCGCCGTATTTAATGACATATAACTTATTCATGATAAAAAAACTTGATGTGTCAGATGCTCATAAAATAAACCGGGATACCGAATAAAATGCTTGATGTATGCCCTGCCCCTGATCGTACTACCTGAACCCGGTTTTTGTTCGGGGCAGTTAGGGTTAAATTTCGAAAATTCCCGGATTTGCATGTGACGATGTCAGTATTGCCAGCACAATCCATTCAATCCGTTTTACAAGGTTCACTTTTTCATTATCTTTCGTGAGATTGCAGCCCGATGAAAAACCAGATCAAGCACTGTTTATTTTCAAAGCAAAGAATCAACCGGTATTTCATGGTCGCCTTTTTTATGATGGCGTTTTGCCTTGGCAGAAGCCAGGAACCGGGAATCGCCAGGCTTGACAGTATCTACAGGTCCTGCATGCAGGCCCCGGACCACGATTGCCTGGACCAGATCAACAGCGCATGCAACGCGCTTTACGGCAATCACCGGGATACGGTCATCTTTTATACATATGAGCAAATCCGGCTGGCCCGGCTAATCGGTGACCGGAATATTGAGGCCCGCGGATACAACATGCTCGGCATTTGCACAGAGCTAAATGGCCAGCTCGATTCGGCAATCACCCTGTACCAGGCAGCCCTCAGGATCGGGGAGGGGATCGACGACAAGAAGCTGATCATTGATGCTGCAAACAACCTGGGCATCGTCTATTCAAGCAAGGGTTTGTTTGAATCTTCCATCGAGTATACGCTGAAAGGGCTGGATATGGCCGAGCAAACCGATGATGCACGGCGCCAGGCCATGCTGCTCAACAACCTGGGATTGCGGTACAGCCAGTTGAGGGATGAGGAGGAAGCGATCAGGTATTTCAAACGCGCTGTGGGGATCAATTCCAGCAACGGGCTGGAGAGCCGGCTGACCCCGAATTACAATAACCTCGGCGTTGCCTACAGCGCGTTGGAGCAGCAGGATTCTGCCCTGGTCTACTGGGAGAAGGGCCTTTTATCAGCCAGGCGCCATGACCAGAAGTACAACATGATCATTGCGTACAACGGGCTTTCGATGACCCATCTCAGGAAAGGGGATTACGCTGTTGCCATTGCGTACAACGATTCGGCAATGGTAAAGTCCCAACAGATCGGGGACCGTTATGGGGTGGAGGAGGCAAAGATGACACGCGGAGCGATCTACAAGGAACAGGGCCGCTTCAGCGAAGCGATTCCCCTGCTCGAACAGGCCCTGGAGTACTTTGAAGGAATCAGGTACATCAATGTGGCCCAGGATATCCGTGCTGCCCTCGCAGATTGCTATGCCGGCGTGAACCGGTATCTGGATGCGTTCAGGTCCATGCGGACCTATGCCTACCAGAAGGATACGATCTATTCGGACCAGCGTGATAAGGCATTTGAGCAGATTGCCCTGTTCAGGGAGCAGAAGCAGGAGCAGGAAAAAGCACTGCTCAATACCGAACTTGAACTGCGCAACCGGGATGTCAAATTGCAGAAGTCCATCAGGAATGCCTCGATCGCGATCGGGCTGCTGATGCTCATCCTGGCGATTGCGTTTGCCCGCAGTTTCATGGTTGAGCGTAAGGTAAAGAATGCATTGCGGGATAAGAATCGCATCATCGAGGAGGAAAAGGCCAGGAGCGATGAATTACTGCTCAACATCCTGCCTGCATCGGTCGCTGATGAACTCAAACAGAAAGGCGTGTCAGAGGCGCGTGACTTCGACCAGGTGACCGTTTTGTTTACAGACTTTGTGGAGTTTGCCAAGACAACACATGCCTTCACAGCCAAGGGGCTGGTCGATGAACTGAATGTGTGTTTCCGGGCCTTCGATGCGATCATGGAGAAATATGGCGTGGAAAAGATCAAGACGATCGGGGATGCCTACATGGCAGCCGGGGGACTGCACACGCCGCGGACTTCAGAGCCGGGGGATGTGGTCAGGGCGGGCCTCGAGATGCAGGCTTTCATGGACCGGCGGAAAAAGGAACGGGAAGCGGAGGGCCTTCCCGCCTTTGAAATGCGCCTGGGTATCCACACCGGCCCTGTGGTGGCAGGCATCGTGGGCGTGAAGAAATTCCAGTACGACATCTGGGGAGACACCGTCAACACAGCCAGCCGGATGGAGAGTTACGGCGGCATCGGGAAAGTCAATATTTCCGATTCGACCTATGCGGTGATCCGCGACCTCGATGAATTCAGTTTTGAACCGCGGGGCTCCATCGAGGTGAAAGGCATCGGGGAGGTGGAGATGTGGTATGTGAAAAAGGCCAACTGATCAGCACCCATGCTGACCTGCATCATTGTGGAAAAGTGCATATGCCGATATCTCCTTATGTTGAAGAACACCCGGCCATTTTCAGAAAAGGCAATCTGAATGGGAAGTTCAAGGCAGCTGGCGGCGATCATGTTTACGGACATCGTCGGCTATTCGGCCATGATGTCCGACGATGAAAGCAGGGCACTTGCATGCCTCGAGGCAAACAAAACCATCCACCAGGCCCTGTTGCCCCGGCATGCCGGACAACTCCTCAAGG
>JARQTN010000121.1 GCA_029976695.1 Lewinellaceae bacterium | reverse complement strand
GTATTCATGGGCCAGGAAGCGGAAGGGATCACCCTCTGGGTTGAAAAAGGCGAAGTGGTAAAATGGGAGGCGAAGAAAGGACAACAACTGCTTGATACGATTTTTGACATTCCCGGTGCAAGGCACTTCGGCGAGGCCGCAATCGGGACGAATTACCATATCCAGCAGTCCACGAAAAACATCCTGTTTGACGAAAAGATCGGCGGGAGCATTCATATGGCAGTCGGGCAGAGCTACAAGCAAACCGGCGGGAAAAATGTCTCCTCCATCCACCTGGACATGATCTCGGATATGCAGCAATCCGGCGAGATCTGGGCCGACGGGGAAAAGATCTATGAGCGGGGAAAATTCCTGATCTGATTCCAGGCAGGGATAAGCTGAATATCCGGCGGAATTGTACATTTGCCTCAAATGGAAGAAATCACACTTTCACTTTGGGACCACATTCTGTTCATCCTGATCGGAGTGGTTTTTCCATTCTTCTCCCTTTTCCAGAGATCATCCGGCATGAAGCTCCCGGCATTTACAAGCCGCCAGAAAAAGAGCCTGTACATTTCCAATTCGATCGTGATGTGGATCCCGACAGGCATCATCCTGTTCGAGTGGTGGATCAAGCAAAGATCATTTGATGAATACTGGTTTGGGGCACCCGCTTTCCCTGAATCGGTATGGGCCTATGTGGGCATCTTCTTCCTCATTTTTGTGATTGAAACGGGGTCCGGCATCATTTCCCGTGAAAAGATCGAGGAGGCCCGGGAGAATTTCAAGGAAAACACGCCGTTCATGCCGACCAAAGTATCTGAACTTCCCCTGTTTTCCATCATGGCCTTCACAGCCGGTTTTACCGAGGAAGTCATCTTCAGGGCATTTTGCATGCATTACCTTTATGCCACACTGCCGCTTTCACCAAACACATTCTATATCATCATCATCGTACCGGCAGTGATTTTCGCCATCGTCCACCTGTACCAGGGCCCGGAGGCCGTGATCAAGATCCTGGCTTTCGGATTGCTGTTCGGCTTCATTTACTTCTATTCCCAATCCCTCTGGCTGGTGATCGCACTCCACTTCATCGTGGATCTGATCGGGGGCCTCATCTCCATCTTCATCATCAGGGGACGGGAAAACGTTCACACTCCTTAACAAGATTTAAGGGGCATTTAACGCGCTCCAGGCCCCTTCCCTGTTGACTTCCCATTGCGATCCGGATACTTTTATGGAAAAGACTGAAAGATGAAAGCAAACGGATACACGGCCATTGTTTTATTGACTTTATCCCTCCTGCTGGTGCAGGGTTGCGATCGCGATGACACCCCTTTCGTGCAACAGGAAATCCCGCTGATCCCGTTCCATAAACTGGAGCTGAAGGCTGACGTGGAAGTCTTGCTGTACCAGAACCCATGGCCTGCCATCCTCGCTGAAGGGAGTGTGGAATCGCTGCATGCCCTGGACTTCGAATTTTCAAATAACCGGCTGACCATCAGGGATACAGGGCCTTTGCGCAGTGATACCCGGATCCATATTCATGTGCCGGACCTCAGCCTGATCGAGAACAGGGGAAGGGGAGCAATCGTTGGGCAGAACTTTTTCAATTTCCCCGGTGACGTCGAATTTGTGGTTACCCAAAACGGCATTATCGATCTTGCGCTATACGCTCCGTTTATGAAAGTACGTCACCGCGGAAATGAGCAGGTTTTTCTCGAGGGTGAAACCCGTTTCCTCGATCTGAAAGTTAGTGATTCAGGCAACTTCAATGGCTTCGGCCTCACTGCCGACGAAGCCGGGATCGTAAATACTGGCAGCGGGGATATCGAAGTGACTGTCGAGGACTTTATGGACGTGCGCATTTCAGGCCAGGGGAATGTCTTTTACCGCGGATATCCGGGTTACCTGTTTGATGGAAACGGACAAGGGCAATTGATCCATGTGGATTGAATACAGGCATCGTTTTTCCGCTTTGCTTCATTATCTTCACACCACAGATCATGAAGCAATTTTTCAGGAACAACCTCCTCAAGATCGTTATCCCCTTGCTGGGCCTCCTGGTTTATGCAAATACGTTTCAGCACGGATATACGCTGGATGATATACCGATAATAGAAGAAAACCAGCTGATCAGGAAGCCGGGAGGAATCCCCGATCTTTTCACTACACACTACTGGGCGGGCAAACCGAATGCCAATGACAAGGGCTTGTACCGTCCGTTGACCATGTCCACCTACGCCATCCAATACCGCATCTCGGGTGATAACCCGCATCCCTTTCACTGGGTCAATGCGCTCCTCCATGCACTCGTCTGCCTGATGATCATCCTCGTATTGAAAAGGCTGTTCCGCTCGGACTTTATCGCTTTCGGGACCGCCGGCATTTTTGCCGTGCACCCGATCCACACGGAGGCCGTCGCCGGGATCGTCGGGCGGGCCGAATTGCTGAGCCTCCTGTTCATCCTGCTGGCGATATACCTGTTCAGGAAGGCGGACGGGCAAAAAACACGGAAACTGGTCCTCCTCATCGCTGGTGCCATCGTGGCTGCCATCGCTGCTGCCCTGTCCAAGGAACTGGGTTTCCTGACTCCTGCCTTTATCCTGTTTTCCTATGCAGAGAGGTTTACCCGGAAAATGAAGCTGGAAAAATACACCAGGCAGTTGTTCGGGCTCATCACCATGAGCTTTTTTATGATGGCCTTCTGGGCATACCGGGCCACAGTCGTTGGGAATACAGTAGCCCATGAGCTATGGAGGGAAGCAACGACAACCGAACGGATCGCAACCGGCCTGCGGACCTGCCTTGAATATGCCGGCATGCTCATTTTCCCTGCAAGTTTATCTGCAGATTACTGGTCGACTGAGGTCCCCTTTACCGGATTTGGCAACCCGCTGGTCTGGCTTGCCCTGCTCCTGCCGGTCATTGCGCTTGGCACTGGCTGGGTACTCCGGCAAAAATCACCCGCCATCCTTTGGGGCGTCCTGTTTTTTGGCATTACCCTGTTTCCCGTATCCAACATCCCGTTTGCCATTGGCGTACTGAAGGCAGAACGCATCCTTTATGCCCCATCTTTCGGATTTATCACCGCCCTGTTCGGACTGCTTTACATGCTCTTTCAGCAAAAAAAATACCGTACATGGATCACCGGCCTGGTCATCCTTTATGGCCTCGTCCTTGCATCCATGACCTGGAAAAGAAACCCTGTCTGGGAAAACAACTTCACATTGTCAAGGGCCACGGTCGTCACATCCCCGCAATCCCCTCGGATGAACAACATCCTGGGCCAGGCACTGAAGAAGCAGGGAAAGGACGGTGAAGCATTATTTTACCTGGAACAGGCCGTCAGGTCACGGCCACAGCACCTGCCTGCCGTAGTCAACCTTGCCCTGATGAAGAAAAAGACCGGGGATATCACCGGTGCGGTTCGGCTGCTGGAAATGGGACTTCAGTACAACCCGAACCATTTTGAGGCGGGAGCCAACCTGATTGGCATATACCGCAGCACCGGGCAACTTGAGAAAGCCCGGATCCTAGGGGAAAGGTTTCTGAAGATCTACCCGAATTCGCCTCCGGTCATGATCAATTTGGGAAATGTCTACTACGATCTGGGCCAAATGAACAGAGCACAACAACTCTGGAATGCCGCAAAAGGAAAAAAGTGAAAATTTCTTGAAAAATCAGGGTTTTCCCTTTATACCTTTTTCTGTTTCATGCGTTATTACAGTATAATTTGATATCCCATGAAGAAGTTATTCCAAAAACTGAAAGAATTGTGGATGAGACGCAAGCCAAAGTCTCCGTCCACCATTTTTTCAAGAAACGAAGAGTACGAAAACTGGCTCGGCATCTGATCAGGTGCCTGCCAGCATATTTATGATATACGCACACTGCTGAACACCATCCGGTCAGAAAAAGTCGTCATGCCTGAAATTCACTTCACCCAAGCATTAAAACGTTTTTTCCCAAAACTCGAGCCTGTTCGGTCAGAAAAATCGTCCATCCCGGATATCCTGGAGGAACTGGAGGAGAAATACCCCGGGATCTCGGGTTACATCCTGGATGACCAAGGGCATCTGCGCAAGCATGTCAACATCTTCATCGACGGACGCATGATCTCGGATCGTACCGGTTTGTCAGATGAAATTGATGACCAAACCGAGGTCTATATCATGCAGGCTCTCTCCGGCGGCTGATCTCCACCCCAACCAAAAAACCATGAACTCATGCAATATTTATTGGCAAGTACCAGAAAAGGACTGGTGACATTCACCAAACATGGATCCGGATGGAAGCCAGCAAGCATCCATTTTAATGGCATTCCCGTTTCCCTCTCCCATTACGATCCGGTACGCAACCACTTGTGGTCCTTCCAGGACCATGGGCACTGGGGCATCAAGGTCAGCAGGTCCGGGGATCTTGGAAAAAGCTGGGAAGAGATCCCTGCTCCTGCGTATCCGAAAGGAGCAGAGGTCAGTGATGGCGTTGAAGCATCCCTCAAATATATCTGGGCTGCCATGCACCTGCCAGAAGGCAGCAGCCACACAATGATCATCGGGACCGAGCCGGGCGGGCTTTTTCACTGGTCAGAGGAGAACAGGGAATGGACGTTGAACGAATCTCTCTGGAACAGGCCGGAAAGGAAGGGCCAGTGGATGGGCGGGGGACGGGACCATCCGGGCATCCACACCATTATCCGGAACCCGGAGGACAAAAACCACTGGTATATCGGGATCAGCTGCGCCGGTGTCTACGAGACAACGGATGCAGGCAGGACATGGGAGGCAAGGAATATTGGCCTAAAAGCAGATTTCCTGCCGGACCCGAATGCCGAATATGGCCATGACCCGCATCTTGTCGCCATGTGCCGGGAAAATCCAAGGGTGCTCTGGCAGCAAAACCATTGCGGCATATTCAGGTCAGCAGACGGCGGTAAAAGCTGGCAAGAGATCGGCGACACGGACACCCCCGCCCACTTCGGTTTTGCCATTGCCTGCCATGAAGAGGACAGCAACCGCGCATGGGTGGCACCTGCACTCTCCGATGAAAAACGGGTTGCCGTTGACCATGCGCTTTGCATTTCACGCACGGATGACGGCGGAAAAACCTGGAAAAGCCTGCGAAATGGATTACCACAGGAATTTGCCTTCGACCTTGTGTACAGGCATGCACTTGTCAGCCAGGGTGAAGAAGTCATCTTCGGAACCACGACCGGCAATCTTTTTCATTCGCAGGATGGAGGTGATACATGGCAGGCCATCTCAAACCACTTGCCCATGGTCTATGCACTCCAACTTGCGGAAATCCCGGATTAGGCATATCTTGCACCATTCGAATCGGGAATTATTTTAAACCATCCAACATGCGATGATGTACAGGAGAAGTAACTACGGCCAGCAGCCGCGGCCATCCATGTATCGGCGAAACAGGAGATCCATTGGCGGCAGCTTGTTGATTGCCCTTGTCATTGCCGGTTTCTATCTCTTCAGGTATTGCGCCAGCGAACAGTATAATGAGATCACGGGCGAGACACAGCACATCAGCCTCACAGCCGACCAGGAAATTGCCCTTGGCCTCCAGAGCCTGCCGCGTATGGTGCAGGAATACGGTGGCCTGCACCCGGACAGGGAAGGGCAGGCCTTCGTCAAGAAAGTCGGCCAGCGCATCGTGCAGAATTCCGATGCCCGGAATACGCCGTACGAATATGATTTCCACCTCCTTGCAGACCCAAGGGTCGTCAATGCCTTCGCGCTGCCAGGCGGTCAGGTATTCATCACAGCGGCCCTGTTCAACAGGCTGGAAACGGAGGATGAACTTGCCGGCGTATTCGGCCATGAGATCGGACATGTCGTCGCGCGGCATAGTGCCGAAAGGATCGCCAAGCAGGAACTCACACAGGGACTCACCGGTGCAGCAGTTGTGGCATCCGGTGACTACAGCACGGCGCAAGCCGCCCAGATGATCGGCAGCCTGATCAATATGAAGTACGGCAGGGACCAGGAACTCGAGTCCGATGACCTCGGTGTCCGGTTCATGTCCCAGGCGGGCTATGATCCCGAAGCACTGATCGGTGTCATGCACATCCTCGAACAATCTTCCGGCGGGCAACGCGCACCTGAATGGCAAAGTACACACCCCAACCCGGAAAACAGGATCGAGCGGATCCGGGAAGCAATCCGGAAATACAACGGGCAGAGCCAATAGGAAATTCCCGACACACGCAGTGAATCAATGTGCCGTTAAATTCCGGTTAAGGCGCTGTGTGACCGCACATACATTCCTTGAACTTTTCATATTTTGCGGCCGTTATATGAAGAAATTTAAAATCGAAAACTGATGAGCAGATTAAGCAGAATGACGCAGTCCTCAAATCCCGTGATGAATGAATCCGTGCTCCTGAAGAGCAGGGAGGGTTTGGCCATTGCCGATCATGAGACAATGACCGTACAGGGAGCGATCAACAAAACATTCCTCCTCTTCGGCATCCTGATGCTGACGGCCGCTTACAATTTTTATGTGCAAAGTCCGCTCCTGACGATCGGTGGGGCGATTGCCGGCCTGATCGTTGTCTTTATCGCCGTATTCAAGAAAGAAAAATCCAATATCCTTGCCCCCGTCTATGCCGGCCTGGAAGGGCTTTTTGTGGGCGGGATCTCTGCCATGTTCGCTGCAGGGATCAGCGGGATCATCATTCAGGCCGTATCCCTGACCCTGATGGTCTTTTTCATGATGCTTTTCCTCTACAAATCCCGGATCATTCCGGTGACAAATAAATTGAGGATGGGTATCATCATGGCTACAGGGGCAGTGTTCCTGGTGTACATGCTGAGCTGGATCCTGGGATTCTTCGGTCTGAATATCCCATATCTCCATGAGGGAGGAACCATCGGCATCATCATCAGCCTGGTGATTATCGGAATTGCCGCCCTGAACCTCCTGCTTGACTTCGATATGTTCGAGAAAGGCGAGGAATTCGGTGCCCCGAAATACATGGAATGGTTTGCCGGGATGTCGCTCATGATCACCCTGGTCTGGATCTACATCGAGATCCTCCGCCTGTTGGCGATACTGTCTTCAAATGATTGACGCACCTTGAAGTAAGATATTTGAAAAGGCATGTTTCCCCCGGAAGCATGCCTTTTTCTTTGGCATAAAAAAGCAGTGCCCGGCTGTCTGATACAAATGGGCACTGCCTTATAATGGGATTATAACGCCCTCTCAGGGCTGCTATCCATGTCCATGGATTTATACCTCGTGCGAAAACCGTGCCATCGGGATCTTTCTGTGTACTTTTGCAGTCATATTTCCAACGATATCCTATGATCTACGCTTTTAAAGGTTTTATACCTGTCGTACACCCGAGTTCATTCGTCCATCCCCTCGCCGCCGTCACCGGCAATGTCATCATCGGCAGGGATGTCTACGTCGGCCCCGGCGCCGCGATCCGCGGGGATTGGGGCGGCGTGGTGATCGCGGACGGATGCAATGTGCAGGAAAATTGCACCATCCATATGTTTCCGGGCATTACGGTGCACCTGGAGGAAGGTGCGCACATCGGTCACGGGGCCATTATCCACGGTGCACAAATCGGGAAGAATGTGATGGTCGGCATGAATGCCGTGATCATGGATGATGCCGAGATCGGGGAGCATTCCATCATCGGGGCGATGACCCTCGTCAGGGCAAAGGCGATCATACCTCCACGGAGCCTCGTAGTCGGAAACCCCGGAAAAGTGATCCGTGAGGTCAGCGATGAAATGATCGAATGGAAAACCAAAGGAACGGAACTTTACCAGACCCTGCCGGCAGATTGCCACGAGCACCTCTATCCCAGCCTTCCGCTCGAGGAGGTCCCGGAAGAAAGGCCCGCACAGGAAGTCCTTTATGAGACCTGGGAAAAGATCAAAAGAACCGAATAGGATTTGATTTGTTGTTTCGGTGACATCTACTAAAACTCGATTTTTCTTTCTTTGCAGTTCAATTTAACAGGCCAGCCTATGTGCAGACAGATTCTTATGCTTTTCCTTGTGGGGCTATCCATTCCTATCCAGGCGCAACTCAATATGTCATTGATAGCGCAATACGATTATCCATTCAACACCAATGATGTATGGGGATACGTCGCGGACAATGGTGATGAGTATGCCCTCGTCGGGACCAGGCGCGGCCTTTCGATCGTCAACCTGGAAACCGAACCGCTGGAGGAAGTCGCCTTTATCGAGGGTTCGAACTCGACCTGGAGGGATATCAAGACATGGGGAAACTTTGCCTACGTCTCCACAGAAGCGGCTGACGGGCTCCTGGTCGCAGACCTCAGCAATGTACAGGATACGGTCCCATTTTATTTCTGGAAGCCGGCTATCGAAAGCCCCGCGCAACCAGGCCTCCTGGACACCCTCCTGACCATCCACAACCTTTTCGTCGATGAATTCGGGATCCTGCAGATCACCGGCAGCAACCTCAACAACGGGGGCGTGATCTTTGTCGATGTAGCGAAAGATCCCTGGCAGCCGGAAATCCTTGCCCTTGGACCACCCGTATACAGCCATGATTCCTACGCACGGGACAGCATCGTGTACTCTTCCGAGATCTATCGCGGCACACTTTCCATATACGATTACAGTGACCTGTCGGAAATCCGGCTTCTCGGAGAGCAACAGACACCCTTTGTCTTTACCCACAACGCCTGGCTTTCAGACGACAGCCGGTACGTTTTCACAACTGATGAACGCGGCAATGCCCCGGTCACCTCATATGACATTTCGGACCTGAATGACATCCGTGAACTTGACCGGTACATCCCTGCAGAAACAGCAGGCCAGGGCGTTGTGCCGCACAATGTACATGTCTGGAATGACTGGCTGGTCATTTCCTATTATGCAGACGGCGGGAAAATCGTGGATGCCTCCAGGCCCGACAACCTCGTGGAGGTTGGCAGTTTTGATACGTTCTTCTCAGGGGACCCGGGATTCGGTGCCTGGGGGGCGTACCCCTTTCTACCATCCGAAAGGGTCCTTGTCACGGATTCCGGCAACGGGTTGTTTGTGCTCCAGCCAAATTATGTCCGTGCCGCTTTCCTGGAAGGGAAAGTGGAAGGCCGGATAAACGCAGGAAGGGAAGATGAGGAAATCATTCCGCTGGTGAACGCAGAGATCACAATCCTTACAGATGAGCCGGTGCTGCCGGTCAACAGCAAAGCAGGTGGCACATTCAAAACAGGCAAGGCCATCCCGGGGAAGTTCCTTGTTGAAATCTCGGCCGAAGGGTTCATCACCTGGCAGGATTCCGTTGATTTTTCAAATGGGGTAGTCACTGAATTGAATGTCGTCCTGGAGGAAAGTACCACCACATCGACCCGGGATCAACTGTTTCCCGATGAAGAGGTGTCTGTTTCCCCAAACCCGGCATCCAGCTTCATCCAATTGGACCTTTCAAACACGAAAAGGGTAATCAAACGCATTGAAGCCTTCGACCTGGCAGGGCGGAGGATGCTCAGCAGGCAGGTCAATCTCGTCGGAGGGGTGATGACGATCCCGACAACGACCTGGGAGAGCTCGCTTTACCTGCTCCTGCTCACGGACGACCAGGGAAACCGGGCTGTCAAAAAAATCCGTGTGCAGCAGTAATCCTGGTTTAGGCAGTTCCCATCCTCTGCACGCAATGGGCCTTCGCGGGCCTTCTACTTTTGCATACATTTGTACTGTATTGAAACCCGAACACATCGTCTATGAAATTAAAGAACTATGCCCAGGGTAAATGGGTGGAAGGGGAAGGTGACGGCACCCCCCTGTACAATGCGATCAACGGCAACCTGATCGGGTATGCCAGCAGCAAGGGACTCGATTTCGATGCCATGCTCGAATTCGGCAGGAGATCAGGAGGCCCGGCCCTGCGCAAAATGACATTCCACGAACGCGGCAGGATGCTCAAGGCACTGGCACTGCACCTGTACAAGATCAGGGACCAGTTTTACCCGATCTCCTACCAGACCGGGGCCACGAAAGCGGACAGCTGGATCGATATCGAGGGTGGTATCGGGAACCTCTTCGCGAATGCCTCCCTGAGGAGGCAGTTCCCGGACGAGACCTATTACGTGGATGGTGAAGCAGCTGACCTGTCACGTGGCGGGAACTTCATCGGCCACCATATCATGGTCCCGAAGGAAGGTGTGGCCATCCATATCAATGCATTCAACTTCCCGATCTGGGGCATGCTGGAAAAAGTGGCCGTGAACCTGCTGGCCGGCGTGCCTGCCGTTGTCAAGCCGGCTACGCTGACCTCCTACCTGACGGAGGCCATGTTTCACGAGATCATCAAGTCAGGCATTTTGCCCGAAGGCGCCATGCAGCTGATCTGTGGCTCCGCACGGACACTATTGGACCATGTGGATTCGCAGGATGTCATCACATTTACCGGAAGCGCCACCACAGGGAAGATGCTCAAAAGTAACCCGCGCGTCATCGACCGTGCAGTTCCCTTCAACATGGAGGCGGACTCGCTCAACTGCTCGGTCCTCGGAGAAGATGCGAAACCCGGCACGGATGAATTTGACCTCTTTATCAAGGAGGTACGAAAGGAAATGACTGTCAAATGCGGCCAGAAATGTACCGCGATCCGGCGCGTGATCGTGCCCGAACACCTCATCGAGGATGTGCAGATCGCCCTGGGGAAGGCACTATCGAAAACGACAATTGGTGACCCACGGGTCGAAGGTGTCCGGATGGGTGCCCTGGCCGGAAAGGTCCAGGTCGAGGAGGTCAGGGAACGCATCGAAGCGCTCCGGAAAAATGCCAGCCTTGTCTATGGCAACCCCGAAGTCACGGAAACCATCGGTGAAGGCACGGAGAAGGGCGCATTCATGTCGCCTGTTGTCCTCCTGCAGGAAGACCCCTTCCGGTATACCGAAGCACATGAGATCGAGGCCTTCGGCCCGGTGTGTACCCTGATGCCGTACAATGGCCTGGACGAAGCGATCGAGTTGTCCAAAATGGGCAAGGGATCACTCTGCTGTTCCATTGCCACATACGATGACCGGATCGCCCGGGACTTTGCCATTGGGGCCGCAAGCCACCATGGGCGGATCCTTGTCCTGAACAGGGAATGCGCGAAGGAAAGCACCGGCCACGGCAGCCCGCTGCCCCTCCTGGTCCATGGTGGCCCGGGACGTGCGGGCGGCGGGGAAGAGATGGGCGGTGTACGCGGCGTCAAGCATTACTTGCAGCGCTGTGCCATCCAGGGCACACCGACTACCATTACGAAAATCACCAACCAGTACCAGGTCGGGGGCAAGTACCTGGACCCGGGCAAGCACCTGTTCCGGAAACATTTTGAGGACCTGGTCGTGGGCGAAACCATCATCACCCACAAACGGACGGTCACCGAGGCAGATATCGTCAATTTTGCAAATGTCAGCTGGGACCATTTCTATGCTCATACCGACGTAACGGCACTGGACGAAACGATCTTCGAGCAGCGCGTGGCACACGGCTATTTCATCCTGTCTGCTGCTGCAGGCCTTTTTGTCGATGCCGCAAAGGGTCCCGTTTTGCTGAACTACGGCATCGAAGAGTGTCGTTTTACCAAGCCCGTATATGCTGGTGCCACGATCGGCGTACGCCTCACTGTGAAGGAAAAAGTCGACCAGGAAAAGAAAGACGAAGAAGATATTGCAAAGGGGATCGTGAAGTTCCTCGTGGATGTCTACGATGAAACCGGCGAGACGGTTGCGATCGCCACGATCCTTACGATGGTAAAAAAACGGGAGCAATAAACAGAAAGAAAACCAATGCATATGGAAGGCCAGGTTACCGTCACGATAAATGAGCAGATTGCCACGATCACATTTTCGCACCCTGCACACAATTCCATGCCGGGATACCAGCTCAAGGCGCTTGCCGATGCGATCCGTAAAACCGGGGATGACGATGCCACGAAGGTGATCATCCTCCGTTCCGGCGGGGACCGGACATTTTGTGCCGGAGCGAGCTTCGACGAGCTGGCAGCCATTGATTCTTTCGAGGAAGGGAAAGCATTCTTCATGGGGTTTGCCCATGTGATCAACGCGATGCGGACCTGCCCGAAATTCATCATCGGCCGTGTCCAGGGCAAGGCTGTGGGGGGCGGTGTCGGGCTGGCATCCGCCGTGGACTTTTGCCTGGCGACCAAATACGCATCCGTAAAACTGAGCGAACTCGCCCTCGGCATCGGCCCGTTTGTGGTGGGTCCTGCCGTGGAGCGGAAAGTCGGACTGGCAGCCTTCAGCCAGTTGGCGATCCATGCCACCGAATGGCAGGATGCCGCATGGGCAAAAGCAAAGGGCATCTACCAGGCGGTTTTTGAAACAACCGAAGAACTGGACAAGGCAGTAGACAACCTTGCACAGGAGTTATCACAAATGAGCCCAATGGCCATGCGCATGCTGAAGGAAACGATCTGGTCCGGCACCAGCCACTGGGACTCCCTGCTGGAGGAAAGGGCAGCCATCAGCGGACGCCTGGTCCTCTCCGATTTTACAAAGGACGCGATCCGGAAAATCAGGTCCTGACCGGGCAAAAGAGGCAAAAACACCGTATCTTTGAAATCCGGTTATTCGGGAGTTAAACACACTGAAATCCTGGCGTGTTTTAATTCCAGACATGCTTGCACCCGCAAATGAAACCCGAACTTGAATGACGAAACTGGCGACCAAACCGAAACCGGCATCTGTTCCAAAAAAAACACTCAAAGCTGCCTACCATTACATGTCATGCGCCAAAGCCATGACAGAAATTTACGAGGCTAATTTTAAGGAAGTTTCAAAATATGTCCATGCGACATCGCGGGGCCATGAGGCCATCCAGATCGCCACGGGCATGCAGCTGAAACCCCAGGATTATGTTGCACCGTATTACCGCGACGACTCGATCCTCCTTTCCATCGGCATGCGGCCCTACGAACTGATGCTCCAGCTCATGGCCAAAAAGGACGATCCGTTTTCGGCAGGAAGACTGTATTATTCCCACCCGAGCCTGCGCGATGACGACAAGCCCAAGATCCCCAACCAGTCATCGGCAACGGGTATGCAGGCCATCCCCACCACCGGTGTGGCGATGGGCATGCAGTACAGGGAGAAAAGAAAACTGGATACATGGAAGAGCGGCGATGCACCCATCGCTGTGTGTTCGCTGGGCGATGCCTCAGTCACCGAGGGGGAAGTCGCGGAAGCCTTCCAGATGGCAGCACTCAAACAGCTGCCCATCCTCTACCTGGTACAGGACAATGGCTGGGACATCTCGGCGAGCGCGGATGAGATCCGTGCCATGGATGCCGCAGAATACATCAAGGGGTTTCCGGGCATCGAGGTCAGGGACCTGGACGGGAGTAATTTCGTGAAATGCTATGAAACAATCCACGACGTGATTCGGATCATGCGCAAGGAGCGCAGGCCGTTTCTCGTCCATGCGAAAGTGCCATTGCTGAACCACCATACCAGCGGCGTCCGAATGGAATGGTACCGCGACGACCTGGAAGAGCACCAGAAACGCGATCCTTATCCAAAACTCGAAGCAGCACTGCTGGAACACGGGTTTACAGAAAAGCAGGTGAAAGAGATCAGTGATGAAGCTTATGCACTTGTTGAAAAGGAATTCCAGCTGGCCAGGCAGGCCGAAGATCCGAAACCCGAGGACCTGTACACGCATGCCTATGCCCCGACCCCGATCACGGCAGAAGCCGGCGAACGCTCCCCCGAGGGGAAGGAACCGATCGTCATGGTCGATTGCGCCCTCCATGCGATCAGGGAACTGATGCGCAAGCACCCGGAATGCCTGCTCTACGGTCAGGATGTCGGTGGGCGCCTTGGCGGGGTCTTCCGGGAAGCGGCCACACTGGCGCAAACCTTCGGGCACGACCGCGTCTTCAATACCGCGATCCAGGAAGCATTCATCATCGGGAGCACGGTCGGCATGTCAGCCGTCGGACTCAAACCGATTGTGGAGGTCCAGTTTGCCGATTACATCTGGCCTGGGCTCAACCAGCTGTTCACCGAGGTGAGCAGGTCCTGCTACCTGTCCAACGGCAAATGGCCGGTGAGCATGGTGCTGCGCGTCCCGATCGGCGCCTACGGAAGCGGGGGGCCGTATCATTCTTCCAGTGTGGAGACTGTTGTCACGAATATCAAAGGCATCAAAGTCGTGTACCCGAGCAACGGGGCAGACCTGAAAGGCCTGATGAAAGCTGCCTACTACGACCCGAACCCGGTTGTGATTTTTGAGCACAAGGGACTTTACTGGTCCAAAGTATCGGGGACGGAAAGGGCCAGGACAGTCGAGCCCGCCGAGGATTATATCCTTCCGCTGGGCAAGGCACGCGTTGTCCTCCCTTGCGATGATTCGAGGGACAAGCCCCGGGTAACGGTGGTTACCTACGGAATGGGGGTGCACTGGAGCATCAACGCCGCAGAAGAATTCCCCGGGCAGGTCGAAGTGGTTGACCTGAGGACACTGCAGCCACTGGATGCGGAAACGATATATGCCTCCGTCCGGAAGACAAACCGCTGCCTGGTCGTCACCGAAGAGCCGGTATCGAACAGCTTTGCCCAGGCGCTGGCAGCCAGGATCCAGGAGAACTGTTTTGAGTACCTGGATGCACCCGTCATGACAATCGGGTCTGCCGATATGCCGGCCATCCCGCTGAATTCGACTTTGGAGATCGAGATGGTATTGAGAAAGCCAGGTGTGGAAAAAGGGCTTGAGAAGGTCCTCGCATATTGACTTTCTATCCCTTTTTCATTATTTTAAAGGAAACACTTATGAGAGATGAGAACCCCAATCTTTCCATTTGCGATCGCATTCCTCATCGTATTGTCTGCATGTGGCACCGCAAAGATCCAGGACAAGACACGGTCATTTATCTGGGTTGAGCCCGGTGAGCGGATGCTGTTCATCATGAACGAGCCCTACATCGCACCCTACTACCTCGAAGACAGGGTGCTTGAGAAATTTCCTCCGCTGAAATATTTTTCCATGTTCAAGTCACTGGATGAGATCCGGTTTGAGAACCTCTTCTGCAAGGAAGAGTCCCTCTTGACACCGTCTTGCCTGCAGCAGATCAGGGAACGCTACGACCCTGATTATATCCTGACCGCCGACCTGGTCTCAGCGCGCGGGAAGAGCTTCTTTTTCAGGCCGACTGCAGGCGACATCCATGAGGATGAGGGTGCGAAAATGGTGTACAGGTTTGTCATCTATGATCTTGAGTTTGACTATGTCGTCGCTGAATTCTCGAGCATAGCAAGAAGCAGGGGCTTCTCCTCTGATGAACACGACGTCAACTTGACATCGGACGGCGTGGTCCTGACCAAGGGATTCAGAAAAGGCGTCCGCGAGTTGCTGGACAGGATGATTTTGAAGGAATAAATGATGTCCATTCGTTTTCCGGGAGGAATTTTAATCGATATTCCAGGCGAAATTCACGATACTTCCTACAAGGATTGCCCCGATCCCAAGAATAATCCCCAAAAATGCAAATCCTTCCCCTTTGCGTTTCTTGTCTTTTTTTGGGCCGAAAATCCCGATGATGCCTAACAGAATACCTGCAATACCAAACAATATCACAACCCATAGTGCTGATACAGCCAGAAAAGAAATAAGGATAATTCCGATCAGTGAACTCACTGCGGCTGTAATGCTCACCGGATCATACGGCCTTCGCTGACCGTCAGTTGTCCGGGTTCTTTTTCTTTCATGTTTTCTGGCTTTGTATTTAATCACTTTGATTACCAGCCACTCCTGGAATGTGAGTTTCCGGTCAATTTTCGACTTGATCTCTTTCTTCAGCGTCACCATCTCTTCAAGGGTGAGCTGGCTGAAGATGGAGCCGTCATCAGCATACATAGACTTTTCAGGATGTACAGGAATATGGTCAGGCGGATTGACCGCCATGGATTGAAAAGACATGCAGAGGAAAAATGCAATCAGGGTCAGTGTTCTCATTGGTCATGCTTTTGAGGTGAGCGGGTGAAAAGATGACCGGGTGTTTGATTTTCAATTTATGGCCTTTTTAATGGAAATGCAATACCTCACAACCCGATAAATGTATTCAGGTATCTGAAAAAGTCAAAACGAGCCAGGCATTTACTTATGTACAGCATCACAGGGCATCAAGCCTTGATCACTGTTCATCCTGGAAGCCTGATCCCTGAAAAGAGCATCGACTTAAGTTTGCTGCACCAAAGGATGAAAAGAGCACGTTTCCCTAACTATACAACTATGGCAATCGCGACAACCACGGCCAACACCAATAACAGGAATAAAGTACCCCCTATGGCAACACCCGCGATCGCAAATCCCTTTCCGGTTTTCCTGCGAAACCTATCAGAATCTGCGAGGGCAATGATCCCCAGGATCAAACCTGCAAGGCCAAGCAAAATAAAAGGACCGAATAACCAGGAAAGAAGAAACGCGGTAAGGGAGAAAATGAAGGACAACAAGCTCACCGTATCCGTTCCACCGACGTCATTGGTTTCCTGCCGGAGGGCTTTCTTCTGGGCTTTCTTGTATTTTGCCTGAAGGACCTTCAGGCCGATCCGTTTTCCAAATGAAAGCTTCTTTCCTGTACGTGCGCGGATCTCTTTCGGCTTCAGGGTCATCATTTCCTCGAAGGTCAGGGTCTGGTATAGCGACTTTTTGGCTTTCGGGAAAACGGCCACCCCGTCTTCTGTATTCACCGGCACATGATTGTTGGCTTTCGCAAAGGAGAACTGGGATATCGAGATTGAAAGCAGGAGCAGGAGTATAGCTTTTTTCATCTTGATGTGTTTATATGAAAGTTCAAATGTTCGGACCAAAGATGTCTGATGATCCGGCACAAATGTGTTTATACTTCGTTAAACTTTAAAATTGAAAGGTTAAATTTTCCAAAAAGCTGGAAACTCTTGTCAACCATCAGACAGAAAAAGACTCCCCGCAGGCACATGTGCGCGTTGCGTTGGGGTTGACAAAATGGAACCCTTTCCCGTCAAGCCCGCCGGAAAAATCGAGCGTGGTATTGAACAGGTAGAGCACGCTCCTCACGTCTGTCACGATCCTGATGCCCTTGTCCTCAAAAACCTGGTCATCCGGCCGCGACTGGTCGTCGAATTCCATCATGTAGGTCAATCCGGAACATCCGCCGCTGGTGACAGAGACGCGCACAAAGGAATCTCCGGACCGGTTTTCTTTCTCGAACAGGTCCTGGATTTTTGATTTTGCTTCTTCAGATACGAACAACATATATTCTCATGATTTTCAGTGGCAAAGATAATGTAAATTCAAATTTGCATTTCTTCATCCAATTTGTCAAACAACCGGGCCAGCCATTTTGTTACGCGCCACTGGTTCGGTGTTAACCCCAGGGCGCTCCTTGCATCACCCTCCAGGTTTTCCAGTATTTCACGAACCCGCTTTCCCGGTACATATGTGGTCACCCAACTACCTATCCCGATTGTTTCTACGGAACCTGCCGCCCTGAACCAGCAGCGTTTTATTGTCCCTCTTTGATCATCGGCCAGGAGATACAGCACAATGATTTCCCCCTTTTCCGGCTCCCCGCATTCCAGGATGCGCAATCCCGGGTGCTGCTTGCCGTCCCATGGATTTCTGGGCAGATGGAAGTGATTCAGCAACTCCGGTGAATAGCGCCCCTTCATCAGTCCAGCATCCCGGCTTTGTACATTTCCCAGACCGGGCTGACATCCCTGAGCGCCTCTACCTCCCGCACCACAAGGCGGATCACTTCCTCGATCTCATCCGGTTCTGTAAACCGGCCCAGGCTGAATCGGATCGAGGACCTGGCTTCCCGCTCGGACAGGCCCATCGACAGCAGGACATGCGAGGGTTCTGCCAGCGCGGAGGCACAGGCACTCCCCGAAGAAACAGCGACAGACGAACCCATCCGGGTCATCAGCGTGTCCCCCTGGACATGCAAAAACCGAAGATTGGTGACATGGGGCAGGCGGTTTTCCGTGTCGCCGTTCACATACACCCCTTCCAGGTGCTCCCGGAGGCCCGCCTCAAGACGATCACGCATCCCTGCCAACCGCTTATTTTCGCGATCCCTTTCCGCGGCAGTGATCTCAAGCGCACAGCCAAGCCCTACGATGGCCGGTACATTCAAGGTGCCGCTGCGCATATCCCCTTCATGACCGCCTCCGTGAAAAAGCGGCGTAAGCTGCACCCGGGGAGCCGATTGCCGGACATAGAGCGCCCCTACACCCTTCGGTCCGTAAACCTTGTGCGCCGACAGCGCCAGCAGGTGGATCCCCATCGATTCCACATCGATCGGCACTTTGCCTGCGGCCTGCGTCGCATCGCAAAAAAAGAGTGTGTTGCGCTCGGCACAAAGGTCACCGATCTTTTCCACCGGGTGGATCACACCTGTTTCATTATTGGCCATCATCACCGAAACCAGGACCGTATCCTCCCGGATCGCTGCTGCAAGTTCTTCAATGTCAATGTGACCTTCCGCATTCACATCGACAACGGTCACTTCGAAGCCGTGCTTTGCAAGATAAGTGCAGGTATCCAGCACCGCCTGGTGCTCAGTGGCAACGATGACGAAATGCCTCCCTTTGCGCGCATACCTCGCCCCGATGCCCTTGATGGCCAGGTTCACCGCCTCCGTGGCACCGGAAGTAAAGACGATCTCGCCGGGCTTGGCCCCGATTGCTGCTGCTGTCTGCGCACGTGCCTGTTCCACGGCTTCCTCTGCCATCCAGCCCATGGCATGGCTGCGGCTGGCCGCATTGCCCGGTTTCTCGAAAAACCATGGCTGTATTGATTCAATTACCCTGGGGTCCACCGGGGTCGTAGCATTGTAGTCAAGGTATATGGTTTGTCCGAATTTCATGTCCCGAAGTTAGTGTATTATCAGAATCAGGGCCTACGCCCGACATCTGGCCGGCATGATTTACGAATGAACACATCAATCTCTATATTTGATCAGCACAAAAGCACATTGTATGGCCGGCCCCGGAACTGAAATGCATTTTGATAAAACGGATCAAAAGACCTGGTTAGCAGAAATCGCCCGTGAAATCGGGGAACCTGCGCTGGAAAACCTGAACTTCATCGTCGACTCCGGCTGGGGTGTCTCCCCTTTCGTGCATACAGATGATATTGAGTTGACCACCTCGATCCGTGGCGGGGCTGAAGGGCTCAAATGGAAGATCCTCGAATGCTTTGGCTCGCAGCCTGAAAATAATCAAGTGATCCTGACATCTCTCCAAGGTGGCTGCGAGAGCCTTTTTTTTGAATCAGCAGAACTGACCGCAGCACAGTTATCCGTTTTACTGAAAGGCGTGCACCCGGAGATGGTAGAAATCCACTTCCAGTCGGAAGATGCAGATCAGCTTCGGGATCTGGTATCCGCGTTGAAACAGTGGGCCAAACCAGAGGATCAAAACCGGAAAAACTTCCGGGGCGGCATCCGGTGGCTAGACCCGGAACCCAGGGGGCCCTCTGAACTCATGGCACTGATGGGCCATGTACAGCAGGTGCAGGATTCATTTCCCGCCATGAAAAGTGTTTGCTGGAATTTCCCGTTTGCGGAATATGAGAATGGCTTCAGCGCCCCGATGGCGCAATCATTCGCCAGGATCGTCAGTACTCTGGACCAAATCGATGATCCCGTTGTGTGCCGGAAGGTCCTGCAAAATTCCGTGGTCCGGGTAACCATTGGCCAGGACTACTTCAGGGAGATCATCCGCCTCCGGGCGATCCGGCTGCTCTGGTACAACCTGCTGCAGGCACATGGCCTGGAGGGATACCATATGATTATGGAAGTGCATTTCCACCCGGGGCACTATGCATCCGATACGGAAAAGAACATGATCAAGGCGGGCACCATGGCCCTTTCCGCCATCTTGGGAGGGGCGGATGCTGTCTTCATCCTTCCTGCTGACGGAAATGCAACCACGATGGATACCCGGCTGCGCCGCATCGCGCGGAACATCCACCACCTGTTCCGGTATGAAAGCCATTTGGAAAAACATAGCGACCCGGTAAGGGGGGCGTACTTTTTTGAATCCGTTGTACCGGAACTCGTCAGGAGGGTCTGGAAAATGAGCCTTGGCCAGTTATCCGGAAAATAAGTCCGATCATTCGGGTGTTGAAAATAAAATGGATATTCTCAGGTGGCTTATCCCGGTTGAAAGAGGTCGATCATTGCATCATGAAGAATCATTTACGACGAAGGATAAAGCCACCCTTGAATATCCGTTTGCTGATCACTTATCGTGCATGATGCGGGATGGATACAAATAAAAGCGGTCTAGACGGATATTCGTCTTATCGAAACTTTAAACCGTGTGTTAAAGCGAAAAAAGTGGATGCCCCTGAAGTGTTAAAATGTTTTGACGAATAAAATATTGATTTATAACCTGTTACACTTATGCTAAAGTATTTATATATTCACACCTCAATTCTTTAACCTTTCATTAAAAAAGGGTGTTTGCCAGCACACCAATGATCGATGGTCTATTCCAATACCCATATTGAAGATTTGTTTACCAGGATCCGCAGCGGCGACCGGTTTGCATTGGGCAAGGCGATCACGCTGATCGAAAGCAAACGGAAGGACCACAGGGAGGCAGCCATGCAATTGCTCAGCCTTGCAAACCAGGTCCGGGCGGATAGCATCCGCATTGCCGTGACCGGTGCGCCGGGTGTTGGAAAGAGCACATTCATTGAAAGGTTCGGGCTTTCACTCACTCAAATGGGCAAGCGGGTGGCAATCCTGGCGATTGACCCAAGCAGCCAAATGAGCAAAGGCAGCATTTTAGGCGACAAGACCCGGATGGAAAAACTGGGGAACGAGCCAAATGCCTTCATCCGACCCTCGGCTGCGGGCACATCACTGGGCGGTGTGGCGCAACGGACGAGGGAGACCATTTCACTTTGCGAAGCTGCCGGGTACGGGATCGTCATCATCGAAACCGTCGGTGTCGGGCAATCCGAACACAAGGTGTCCCGGATGGTGGATTTCTTCATGCTCCTGATCCAGCCCGGTGGCGGCGACGCACTCCAGGGGATCAAAAGGGGGATCGTTGAAATGGCTGACCTGGTTGTCGTGAACAAGGCTGACGGCGACCGGGAAAAAATGGCGGAGCAAACCTGCAGGCATTTCAGTAGTGCGCTCCACTTTCTCCAACCCAAGGAAAACGGGTGGATACCCGAAGTCATCCCGGCCTCGGCGAAGGATGGAAAGGGGATCACCGCTTGCTGGGAGTCCATTGAGAAATTTAGGAATACAATCGGGCCCGGAGGCATCGAACAAAAACGCATCAACCAAAAGATCGAATGGATTGACGATGACCTGGTTGAATGGATCCAGGAATATTTTATGGAGAATCCCGAAATTGCGCGATCATTGCGTGATCTGAAAGGCCAGGTCAGGGTAGGAACCCTTACGCCTGGAGAGGCTATCATCAAAATCCAGGGGCACATAAAAGGATATATCCATGCACGTGATTAAATGGGCCATTGCACATTTCTTACTGTTCCTGTCAGTCAATACAGCCGTGCTGCCGGAAACAGATCCGCCGAACTACCCGACGGACGATTTCATCCTCCCGGTCGACCGGGAGATCAAGCTTTCGGGCACATTCGGCGAATTGCGGTCAAACCATTTCCATGCCGGCATTGACATCAAATCGGCAAACGGGACGGCAGGCGAGCCGCTGCATGCCGCTGCCGATGGCTATGTCAGCCGGATCAAGATGCAGGCATTTTCCTATGGCAGGGCATTGTACATCGACCACCCGAATGGATACACGACCGTCTATGCCCACCTTGACGCCTTTAATGATGAGCTGGAGGCATATATCAGGAAAAAGCAATACCAGCACCAGCGCTTCGACGTGGACCTGTATCCTGA
>JARQTN010000120.1:2207-5312 GCA_029976695.1 Lewinellaceae bacterium | reverse complement strand
CTAAAGCCCGATTTTGTTTTGCCTTTTTGTCCGTCAGTTTAAACTGACGGCAATCGTTCATTCTTATTGATAAAATCTAATTTCCGGGATGGATGTGAAGGATTTATCTACTGAGCTTTCTTCTCAGGCTGAAAACCCAATGAAAGGAAAGAATGTTGTTTCAGATGTCGGCCACCTTTGAGGTGGCTGCCATCATCGCTTTCGCCCTATTCCGTCACCCCGTCGATGATCTTTCCTGCAATCCGTTTGATCGCTTTCATATCCCGGTCGGAAACATCCGCGAGTGCAGCGGCAAATACATTGTCCTCCAGGGGTCTGACGCGCCGCACCATGCCCGCGCCTTTTCTGGTCAGCTTGAGCAAGTAGGCACGCTTGTCGGATTTTTCCTCCTTTCGCTGGACGAGTTCTTTCTTTACCAACAGGTCGATCATCCGCGTAATGGCTGCCGGATCCTTGTGGGTGGCGGCTGCAATGGCTGATTGATTTGGATTCTCTGCATCTGAAATGCTTTTGATCACATCCCATTGATCCAGTGTCAAATCAATATTCTTTTCTTTCAGCGCCGCTTTTTTTGCATTCTTGACCTCCCTGAGCACGGCTTCCATTTGTCCGAAAGGGGAATCTGGCAAAATATGATTTGTGTTTTTCATAGTTCCGTTGATTTATCAAGGTTAACGCATGTTACCGCCTTTTGTTTTGGTTTTTATGTAAAAAGGCATACAGGGCGACAATTGTTTTGGCATCAATGAATTCCCCGCTGAGTAGCCGGCCCTCAACTTCATCCGCCGGGATCCAAACCGACTCGATGTCTTCATGTTCGTGGTCCACGCCGCCGCCCTTGTGGATGCGGTCGCTTTCGGTGACCTCTGCGATAAACAACCTGATCCGCTCGGAAAAGACACCGGGTGAGACATACATGTCATGGATCTGCGTGCAGTGCTGCGGTCTGTAGCCCGTTTCCTCTTCTATTTCACGCAAGATTGCCTCCTCGGGGGACTCCCCTTCATCGATCCCGCCCGCAACAACCTCATCGATCCATGCCAGCCCGTGTTTCATGGGCGGATACCGGTATTGCCGGACAAGCAATACTGCATCTTCCTCAATGTGATAGACCAGGGCCGCCACGGCGTCATTTTTTTCAAAACTGTACCTCCGGATCTCTTCTGTCATCCCCCCGTCAAACTTTTCATGCCTCAGGTATGCCCGTTTGACCGTGAAAAATTCGTCGAAGATCACTTCCTCCTTCCGGATGTCGATATGCATCTGTTTGGGGTCATCTTTGGACATAAACCAGGTATTTTTCAGTGAAATAAGGGTCGGGGAAATAATCCTGGATCGGGATCACTTCGTAATAAGCCTTTTTGGGCAGGGTCTTGAGCTCGGCACGGAGGTCACCCCCCTTGAAAGCGATCAGCCCGTTCGGAAGCCCGTGCTTCTGATGGGTGTTGATCCGGGGCATGGTCCAGGCGTACAGCGTTTCGAGTTTTGTCACTGCCCGGGCCAGCACAAAGTCGAACTTCTCCTTCACCTCTTCCACCCGCTGGTGCCTGCATGTCACATTTGTGAGGCCAAGGTTTTCGATCAGGTCATTGACGACGATGAGTTTCTTCGCGCGCGCATCGATGAGGGTGAATTTCGCTTCGGGAAACAGAATCGCCAGGGGGATGCCCGGCAAACCGCCGCCCGTGCCCAGGTCAAGGATGTGCGCGCCTGGTTTGAACCGGATGTATTTCGCTACGGCCAGGGAATGCAGGATATGGTGCAGGAAGACCTGATCAATATCCTTTCGCGAGATGACGTTGATCTTCTGGTTCCACTCCGGGTATTTTACCCCAAGCTCTTCAAACCGGTTCTTTTGCAGTTCGGTGAGGTCAGGAAAATATGTGTTCAGGATTTCCATTCAATCTTGCCTGGCAGGCTCATTTTGATCAAAAGCACCCAAAGATACAGAGAGTACAGCAAGTCCAGCAAGGGGAAAAGCGGGACCAGGCCCTGCGCGTCCAGTTTTTTCGCAAGGCGGGCAAAGACCAGCCAACGCAACAGCACAAGGGAAACAACCAACGTCACGATTGCCAATGAAGGTTGCAGGATCAACAAGATGATCCCGGCAGGATAAAAAACCATCTGGGCGGCAGAAAAGGCCCCCAGGCCGACCTGGTGAATCCTCCTGTATCTTGCGGATGTCGTCACATGGCGGGTTTTCTGCCTGAAATATGCGGACCAGGTTATTTTTGCTTCGGAAAACATGAACGAATCAGGGTCAAGGCAGATGCCGACTTTCCCCCATTTCCCCGCCTCCTGGACAAACAGGTCATCATCACCTGACTGCAGGTCCAGGTGTGTGGAAAACCCGCCCACTTGTTCAAAAAGATCTTTCCGATACATCAAATTTCGCCCCACCCCCATGTAGGGCCGTCCGGCCAACGCCCAGGAAAAATACTGGATAGCCGTCATGACCGTTTCAAACCGCGCAAAGGCATTGAACAGGGTGCCGTTTTTGATCATGGGGCCATACCCCAGCAGGACATGATTCTCGCCACAGTGGTCAACCATCCTGCGGATCCAGAGACTTGATTCCGGCATGCAATCGGCATCTGTCAGCAGGACCAGGTCATGCGCTGCCGCCCGGATGCCGGCTGTGAGTGCCGCTTTTTTACCCTGTTTGCCTGACTCCTGGGTGATGACCTTCAAATGCGGATATTGTCCAGCCAGGAGAGCCAAAACCTGGCGGGTTTCGTCGGAAGAATGATCATCCACCGCAATCACCTGAAAATTCGGGTATTTTTGCGTCAGGACCGGTGGCAGGTTGGCTTTCAGATTATCTGCTTCGTTTCGGGCAGCGATGACAACGGATACGGGGGGAGAAGATCCGTTCTGTTTCGGTATTGCCCGTTTTGAGAGGAGCCGCGTAAACAGCAACAGCCAGTATGCCGCAAGGACAGAGGCGCTCAGAATGAAAACCAGGTAAAGGACGAACAAACCCATGCCAACCAAAGAAAACATCACCGCAAAGTACAGAAAATGGTGTGCCCGGCAGCAGCATCTGCCGCTCTTTGCACATGACTGGTGGTGGGATGCCGTCTGTGGTGAAAACCAGTGGAACGC
>JARQTN010000120.1:0-2107 GCA_029976695.1 Lewinellaceae bacterium | reverse complement strand
TCCCTGTTTCCCGACTGAAGGTCAGCCGGAGGAGGACCCGTCACATCCCGCCCATGTCCCGGGAGGATCTTGAGAAAGGATATTCCAAAAACCTTGTGCGCAACCTGCGGGCGGCACAACAAGCGTATACAACAGAGGTGTCGGATGATGCTTCCGCTTTCTTCATTTTTGTGATGCAAACCCTCCGGAAGAAAAACGGCCGATTTCCGTTCAATGCCGGGCCGGGCATCCGGCTGGCAGAAGCGCTTGCCGACCAGGGCATGGGCCAGGTTACGATTGCCCGGGACCAGCAGGGCGAGATGGTTGCGGGAATCCTCACCGGCTGGGATGAAAAGTTCACCTACTACATCATCGGGGGGCAAAACACGCCCATGGGTGCTTCCAGCGCACACAGCATCCTCATGCACCGGGCCATTGTGCAAAGCCATGAACAGGGGCGCACGTTCGATTTCTGCGGCAGCATGATCCCCGGGGTGATGCGGTTTTTCCGCTCCTTCGGCGGCTCAGATGCCACATTCCTGCAGATCTCGCGGAACAGGGGACTTGCCGCCCAGTACCGCAGCCTGAAGAGGAAGCTGCGGTAACCTTGTCGCAGATTCGTCATTTTCAGGACTTTACGGGGAAAACCCTGCTTTTTTTCCATGCTGAATATTGTATTTTTGGTGCTCATGACCATCAGACACCATATGGGACAACAACTAAAGCAATGGCTTCTTGCCGCCGGGCTCCTGATCGGGTTTGCCTTTGGCAGCAAGGCGCAGATGATCTCCGGGCCGGACACACTCTACGGAAACGAGTGGATCCGGTATGACCAGGCGTACCACAAGATCAGGGTATTCGAGGACGGCCTGTACCGGGTATCCCAGCAGGAACTGGCAGCTGCCGGTGTGCCTGTCGGCAGCATTCCCGGCAGCCGGTACCAGCTCTTCCGGTTCGGGCAGCCGGTGCCGGTTTATACCAGTACGGAGGGGATTTTGGGATCAAACGATTTCATCGAATTCTACGGCTCTCAAAACCGCGGTGAATTTGACCGTTTCCTGTATTCCGATGCGGAAAGCAAGCAGTACAATCCGGAATACAGCATGTACACGGACACGTCCGTCTATTTCCTGACGTGGTCAGAAAACAGTGATGGCGTCCGGATCGCAGAACTTGAAAATGACCTTGTTTCCCCGCCTCCCGCACTCACTTTTTACAACCATACTGAAAAACAGGTCTTCAGCAGTACCTACCAGGACCTTCGGTTTGACCAGGGGGTTTCGCTATCGACATACGAGCAGGCTGAAGGGTTTGCGACTTCACCGAGGAAAACCTCCACGATTACATTAGCCGTGAATGACCTGTATGAGGCCGGGCCCCAGGCAGCTGTTTCCTTGCGGTTGGCCACGACACGGTTGGTGCAAAACCAGCTGGAGATCCTGGTTGACGGTGAATCGGTCCGCGTGGATACGATCAATGACATCCGGATGCGCACCTACGGGTTTTTGAAGCCCGCAAACTTCCTGTCAGACAATGTGCAGATCTCGGTACAGGATCACGGCGGGAGCGACAACCGGCATTCCATCGCCTTTGCATCTGTCACCTATCCGCGGCAATTTGTCCAGCAGCCGAGTACCACGCGCGTTTATCCATTATTCAGCAGCGACGAGAAATTGTACATCGAGGTTTCCGTACCCGGCTCAACCGGGGAAAGCGCCGCGATCTATGACCTGGACAACGCGCTGCGCATTGAAACAGCTACAGAGAATGGTGTGCTCCGTTTTACTTTGCCCGCAAGCAATAAAGACAGGCGGGTGGTCGTAGCCCTGGGGGATGACAGGCAATCGGCACAGGTAAAAGGAGGAAAGCAATTTGAGGACTGGGCAAGCAATCATTCGGACTACCTGATGATCTCCCATCCGCGGCTGTACGACCCTGCGCTGACCGGGACGGAAAATTACGTGGAAGCCTACCGGGATTACAGGAGAAGTGAAGACGGGGGTGGTTACAGGGCTGAATATTACAGCATCCTGGATATCACGGACGCTTTTGGCTATGGGATCGCAAACCATCCGCAGGCCATCCGAAACTTTGTCCATTGGGCGAATGCGCACTGGGATACGGTAAA
>JARQTN010000119.1 GCA_029976695.1 Lewinellaceae bacterium | reverse complement strand
CCGGGTTTCCCAAGTGCTTTGTCTTTAAGTTCTTCCAGGCTGATTGTCTTCATTTGAGTTCATTTTTCGCATTAAAATATCGCTTCCTGATTTTCTCTGCCTTTTTAATCTCTTTGGGCGGCGTTTTATTGCTTTTCTTGTCAAATCCATGTGTTGCAATGATCAGCGTTTCATTTTCTTCGGAATCCCAGAAAGCGAAAACACGGTAAAACTTCTGGTGATCCCTTTGCCTGAATTCATAAATGCCTTCTGACCCTTTCAACTTCTCAAACCATGATCCTGTATATCCTGACTGTGTCTTATCAAAAGCAAGAAAGAATCTCTTTTGTATCCTTTCATTTTGATTGAGAATGTATTCTTCAGCTTCTTTTAACAACCGAACCTTGATTGGCTTTTTCAGCTTCGCCATACCCGAAGGTACTCATGTTTCCTTATATGGAACGTCTTCGATCAACATAAAATTCCCGAAAAAATCTCAATCTGGAATTATACCGGAATTCCGCTCACGATGCAGCAGGAGGTCTCCGCTGTTAAACTGACCACCATTCAATAGACCCGCTTTTAACATCCATCGAAGACAAAAGCGGAATGATCATCCACCACAGGAAATTATTTCAATGATATCCGCCACACTCCGCGGCAGCAAACGGGTTGCCTATCCCGCGCATCGTGGAAAATTCCCGACGCATCCTTGCCCCCTGCCGGCACTTGCTCAACAGTTCCCTTCTGCAGCCGTGCAGCAGCCTACATTTGACACGAACAAGGCAGAAAAGGGGCCTGACCGGGAACTATTGAAAACCCTGTCTTTTATGTGCATAAATACTGCACATATTTACTGCATATTTGTCCTATTAAAACCGAATGCCCATGACAACGCAGCACCCGAAAATCATGATCTGGTACTTCAGCGGACCAGCAAACCTGAGGTCCTTCGTCCAGCTTGTGGACATGGATCCGGCCCTGCTGCTTGTGTGCATTAACACTGCACAGTACAACCATACTTTTGACGCCTGAAACAAAAGACGATGAACACTTACAACCACATACATGATGGAAATAGCTCCCGATACTCCCCGGGGAAAGAGCAGACCCGCCAGGAGGAAGGCCTGCTGTACGCCCGTTTCCTGGCAGACACGCGCTGGCAGCAAAAGCGCCTGGAGATCCTCAGGCGCGACGGACACCGCTGCAAAGCATGCGGCGCAGAAGGATCACTGGAAGTGCATCACAGGCAGTACCATTTCGACCTGGCCGCAAACCGCCATGTGCCGCCGTGGCAATACGACAACAGGCACCTGGTGACCCTGTGCGGGACATGCCATCGCCTTGGACATGAATTGTATGATATACCCATTAAATACCTGAATAAAACGAACCTGAAATGAAAAAACTGATCACAATGCTCTTTGGCAACCCGGAAACAGCCCGGGAGGCACAAAACGGGGCGCCGGCCGGCCTCACCCCGGAACTCTTTACTGACAGCAGTGACCCTGTACCGGACAATGTGCGGGCTGCAGTCCTGAACCCGTATGAGCAATTCTTCGCAGTCGACTATGAACTGCTTGGCGCCCGGGACGGATACCACCAGCATTCAGCGGAATACCAGACCACCAGGCTCAGGCAGCTGAGGTCGGAATTCCATGCCGTGGTCAACCGGCTGATCGACATGAAGGAGGCCCGCGTGGTCGACCTGAAATGCAAGGCCCTCGATGTGCACGGGCTTGCGGAAAACGATCCCGCTCAGCTGCAGTTGGAGCACCTTTACCTGAAGCTCAATGACGAGATTGCCACGCTGGAAAAGGAAAAAGAACTGTCTGCCCTGGACGAGGGCACATTCATGCAGGTCGTCCACGCATACAAGCTGGGCTTCAGGCGGGGCCTTGCCGACCACATGGCGGAATACCGGGCGACCGTCGAACTGGGCATTTATTCATATCATAAAAACCCCTGAAGATGAACCTGTTAAAAATCAGCTGCATCCTGCTTGGCGAAAACTACGGGCAGGTCAGCAGGCAAACACCCGAGACAAAACGCGTGATGGCAAACCGGGCCGTCGCCCTGGCCATTCCTGTCATGATCTGGTTCGTGCTTGGGCTGGCATTTACACGTGTATTTTTCCACAAACCGGTTTCCTTTGCCATCCTGGCCGGTCTTTTCAGTGCCTCGCTTGTCTGGCTCGTGGACAGGAGCATCCTGATGGCCCGGAAAAACGGAAGGAGTTCCCTGCTGCGGGTCGGCCTGGCCGTGGCCGTGGCCATCATTGGTGCCATCTGCCTGGATGAACTCCTGTTTGCAGAGGACATCCGGAATTACAAACTCGAACGGCTCGATACTGCTTACAATAAAGAAATGCCGGATGACCTCCTTGCGGCGCAAGCTTCTGTGGCATACCTCGATTCCCTCCTGCAGGCGAAAAGGAAAGAGGCTGTGGCCGAGGCCCAGGGAAAAGGCAGCGGGAACGTGGGGGTGGGCAAGATCACACTGTTCATAGACGATCAAGTCAAGGACCTCGGACAAGAACTTACCCTTGCCCAGGAACGACTGGAGGAAATCGAAAGGAAGCGCGAAGAAACCTATGTGCATGCACGCGAAGGGATCCTGGCGGGAAAACAGGACCACGCGATGATCGACAACCTGGAGATCATGTGGATCCTCGTCACTTCGAATACAGCCATGAAGATCGTCTATTCGGTGCTGTCGCTCCTGTTCCTGATGCTCGAGCTGCTGCCCCTGTCCATCAAGCTTTCGCAGCCTGAAACATCCTATGAATCCATGCTGAGGCTGAACGATGAGCTGGCAACGCAGAAATACAGAGCCATCCGCGACAGGCAGGCACAATACTATGACCCCGTGGAGGCAGACCCGGCATACCAGACACTCCGGCAGGCGATCAGGGAGAACAACCTCAATTGAAAGGGATTGTGGGAAGATAAACGAAAGAAATGTGAAAAAAACCGATGAGCCGTTAAAGTGCGTTAAAGAACCGACCCGGCCCATCCCAAAACCCGAATTTTGTACCCGGTGATACAATAGCCGGTCACCCTGGTATTTATCCTAAATCTTTGATTATGCGCATACCCATAAACGTAAATTTCATGCTGCTGGCAGCCGTCATTACCTGTTTCTTCACGGATGCGGCTGCGCAGCCGCCCGGAATGGCGGGCCTGCAGATCGGCAGCACCCTTGAGGAAGTCCTCTCCCTGGATATGGAGTTGTTGATCCACAATGACTTTGCCTATAAATTCAATACGCCGAACGGGAATGAATTTTCCGTCACGCATGACAACGGGAAGGTGGTTTACATGGAAAACACATGGATGTACGAATCAAGCGGAGAATCGTCCCTGATCCCGGGCTTTGCCTTTGGCTCCTCATTGAAAGAGGTCCAGCGAAAGCTTGGATCGGGCGGTTTTTTCTTCCCATCGATCCCCCCGACAAGGACGGAAGAAGGCATCCTCCTTTTCAACGGATTTGATGTAGCCGGGCACGATGGGCTTGTCTTTGCGGTCATTACCGAGATATCCCTTGAGGATATGGAAAATGATGAGCAGGCCATGGTCGTAGACAAGGCAAGGCTGGTCGGCATGGTGCTGGCCGACAAGGAGTACCTGGAAAGCATTTGGGGCCCCGGGAGGAATCCTTCGGAAAACGACGTGCCGGCAAGGATCCAGGCTCCATAAACAGGAAGAAATAGAAGCTGTATAAGCTGCTTCGCATTGCAAGGAAATTCCACGACATTTGTTCCCGGCACAAAATCCAGAAAACACTTTCATCATGTCTGTCAACAAAAATGCGCTGATCCGCTACAAGGCCCTTGACAGGTGCTTCCGCAATACGGGACGCCGGTACCGGATCAATGACCTGCTGGACGCATGCAATGATGCCCTGGCCGAGGAGGACCCGGAAAGTTCGGGCATCCAGGTCCGGCAGCTGTACATGGATATCCTGTTCATGGAAAGCGAGCAGGGGTGGTCCATCCCCCTTGAAAAGGTGAAGGACGGCAGGATGGTGTACTACCGCTATTCGGACCCGGGTTTCTCCATCAACAACCAGCCGCTCAACCAGGCCGAGGCGGAGCAACTCAGGGCCGCCGTGGAGGTGATCTCCAGGTTTTCGGGCACGCCGGAGTTCGAATGGGTCAACGAGCTGATCCCGAAAATCGAGTCCCGGTTCGGCCTGGTCGAAAGGAAGGCGCCGGCCATCGGGTTCGAAAGCAACATTGACCTCAGGGGGCTGCACCACCTCAAGCCGCTTTTCCAGGCGATCGTCAATGAGCGCGTGCTCCGGGTCATGTACAAGGATTTCAAGAGTTCGGAGCCATACGAGGTCATCCTCCACCCGGCTTTCCTGAAGGAATTCAACAACAGGTGGTTTGTACTCGGCTACAACGGGGCCAACCAGAACCCGCACTGGAACCTTGCGCTGGACCGGATCGAGGGCATTGAGGAGACCGGCGGGAAATACAAGCGGAGCAAGACCGACTGGGAGGATTATTTCTATGACATCATCGGCGTGACCCATTCCGAGGGTGCACAACCGGTCGAGGTCAGGCTGCATTTTACCACCGAGGTGTCCGCCTATGTGATCACCAAGCCGCTCCACCCGACCCAGAAACACCGGAACACCCCTGAGGGACTGGAGGTGCGCATCAGGGTTGTGCCGAATTACGAGCTGGAGAGCCTCATCCTTTCCTACGGTGAAAAGGTGCGGGTTGTCTCGCCGGCTTCGCTAAAGAAACGGATCGCTCAGCGGATCATGAAGGCGGCTAGCCAGTATGGGAAAACCGAGAAATAACCTGCATTGAGGTTATTGGATAGACCCAAATCCAGATTCTCAAGGGGTGGCCCGGCAATTCATCTTCCGGCGCCATCATTATTTCACTGTTCATGAAGATTCATACTGACCAAGATATGCCGCCCCTCCGGGGCTCGTTTATTTTTATTCATGTACCACGGGCTGACGCCCGTGGCTATGAGGGGTCGCCCCTCCGGGGCTAGAGTTCCGGGGTATTTTGAATTTGCGCAATGTCACTCGGGCTAAGATGTGGCACCCATCCACAGTTGGATGATCGGGATGTGTTTCATACCAGGATTGAAACCCTGAGTTGGCGGGATTAACTCGATGGCATAATTATATCGACGCACCCAGCCAGTGCCGGAGGCACGACAGATTCTTGCATGGAGCGTGAGCTCCATGGCAACAAATCCCGGCAATTGAGCTCCGGAGGAGCGGCAGATCCTACCCCTCGTGAGAGCCTGCATAGATTTCCGGGCAGAGAAATCTACCACCCCTCCGGGGCTCGTTTATTGTTATTCCTACACCACGGGCTAACGCCCGTGGCTAGGAGATGGCGCCCCTTCGGGGCTGGTTTCCCGGGGTATCCTGAAT
>JARQTN010000118.1:15965-22271 GCA_029976695.1 Lewinellaceae bacterium | reverse complement strand
GGCGAGGCAATATAATCAGATCGGATGATCTCACGAATACCTTCGATGTAAGGAGTGGGTTTGAGATCAAAGCGCTTTTCGAACTTGTCGGACCGGAACACATAATCCCGGTCATACTGGTAGACCATTTCCACAAGCTCTCGCATCACAGGGTTGAATAAACCCATAAAGCGCACGACCGGCTTGGGGGCAACCTGGTAGCGTGGCTTTTTACCCATCTCCCTGGCAATCATTTCGATCCATTCCTTCCCGGTTGGCGGGTTTTCTGCTGTGGGCAGGTGCCATACCTGATCGTAGGCATCTTCTGTGTTCCCGAGAAGTGCCATCGCCCTTCCGGCATCCGGCGTATAGGTGTAGGAATGCCTGTATTTGACCGAACCTAACCAGCTGGCTTTCTTCCCTTCGAAAAGCGGCTTGAATACGGTTTCCGTCAGGACACTCGTATTCTCGATGGATGGTCCGTAAAAGTCAGCTGACCGTGCAATCAGGGCTTTGACCTTCCCTTTATCCATCGCATCCATGATCATTTGAGCAACCTGTGCCCTTACTTTTCCTTTTTTGCTGGATGGATTGATCGGGGTATCCTCGTCCATCGCTCCCAGGTATTTGGGATCGTACATGTAGATGTTGTCGATAAATACAAACCGTACACCATGTGCTGAGCAGGCTTCGAGTACAGTCCCCATGAAGCCGGGCCAGGCGTCCCTCCAAAACTTGTAGGTATATGGGAAACCTACCGTCACATAAACAACTTCTGAACCTTCAACTGCCTTCTGCACTTCACCTGGCTTCAGCAGGTCGGCAGTGTGCAGTTCATCATCGGGATTGACTCTTACAGGATGGCGGCTGACCAGCCTGATCTTGTCCGTGTATTGGGGTAAGGCTTTTGCCAATTCTTTTCCTATTGCGCCACCGGCTCCGAGGATTGTATGCATATCCAATTTCTTGTTCACTTAAATGAATGCTCTTAAAGATACAGAGAATGGGGCAAGAACGTGTGCTTTGACAGATCTTCATCTGCCGAATTCAATGGTTTCGAGATCCGTGCATTTAGTCAGTGCCTGGTCAAGGAAGACGATGGTAAGCTGGTCAATCGTTCTCCACAGGTCAAGATTGACGGATTCAAATTCAGACAATGCTTTTTCATATTTTGGAACATCCAAGCCAATCTTTTTCAGGGGTTTTTCCAGTTCCCATTGTTCATTCCCAAAATGGCCGAGGGAGATATGGGGGACAAAGGGGAGGTCCTTCCTTAAAAAAGGTGCCAGGATACCTGAATATAAAGCATCATGCAGCCGGACAACGTCTGCATTTCCTTCTTCGGGCGTCAGCATCAGCCAGTGGTCGGGTGTTTTCTGCAGCTTGCAAAAGTGGGCATCGAACGGCTTCCATCCACGGAGGACGGCACTTATGTGCATCTTAAATTTGTTCCTTCCGATTTTTTCATCCACCGGGAATACAAAAGGCATATGCTCTCTCATGAGGTGCGCATATGGATCATATCTCTTTCGGAGCTTGTGAAGATCATCCCAATCGATTGCTGGATAATAGACAAGGGCAAGGTACATGAGGACGCGTTAAATATTCGGAGGCTGGAACCCGCCAAATTCATCTTCCAGGAACTTTGCAACCGCGAGCACCTGGTGTTCCTTCCACGGTTTTCCCACGATCTGAATACCCACCGGTAGACCATTTTCCGAGGTGCCGATACGCACGACTGCGGCCGGCCATCCCATGATGTTATACGGGCAGGTGTAGGAAAGATGTGATTTTTCCAGGTCCGAAACATCTACTGTCAATAGCGGTGCCGGTGTGGTGCCCACCGGGCAAAGGATGATATCCGCTTCATGGAATACCGTGCTTACCTCGCTCCTGAAGGCATTCAGTTTAGCATAAAATTCGGCAAACTGTTTCGGTGATAGAGCAGGTGCTTCATATAATTCATTTCCCTCCATGGCCCATTCCATATAAGGGGATACCTGTTCTGTATTGCTTTTCCTCAGGATCTGGTTGACGCTATACCCACTGTCCATGTCCATGAATTCGAAAAGAAGATCCAATGCCTGATTCAGGATAAGCGGTTTTCCCTCGATGATCCATTTACTCCGTTGTCCTACTGCATCGGCCGCATGCCAGATCAGCTGGTCTGTTTCTTTTGAAGGTATTGCAGTCCCGTTGTTGGTATAGAAAACAACTCCAAGCCCACCAGTCAACACCCTGTCCATGAAATCCATGGGCACATTTGAAACATATGGATCGAAGCCGTCCGGACCGGAGATCACGCGCAGGACCGTATCGAGGTCCTCGACAAACCTGGTCATTGGTCCAAGTGTGGTGAGGGCCTGGTCAAACCCGTGGTATGAGATAATGTGTCCCGTCCGCGGCACCCTGCCATGGGTTGGCCTGATGCCACAGATCCCACAGCAATGTGCCGGGATGCGGATGCTGCCTCCAGTATCCGAGCCAATATCGAAGGCGGAACCACCCGCACTGACAATGGCTGCTGCCCCGCCGCTGCTCCCCATCGGGCTGTGGTCTGTATTGTAGGGATTGCTTGTGACTCCGTAAATGAGGTTCTCAGTCTTTCCCCATAATGTCAGCTCAGGCGTATTTGTTTTCCCCAGGAGAATAGCTCCTGCATCTTTCAACCGTTTCACAACAGTGGCATCACTGGCAGGTATGAATTTCGCCCTGCCCATTGTGCCTGCTGTCGTGATAAAGTCCCTGGTATCGATGGAATCCTTGATCGTGATTGGGACACCATGCAGGGAGCCCATAAAATTTCCGCTTGCCAGTTTTGTATCCGCTTCCTTCGCCTGCCGGATGGCCCTTTCTGCATCGACCTGCATCACTGCATTGATCTTTGGATTCACTTCTGCGATCCTATCCAGGAAAATGCGGGTGATTTCTTCGGAAGAGATATGTTTATACCGGATTGCTTCTGCAAGGGCCGTGGCCGAAGAGTTATATATTGGATCCTTCAGTGTCCTGATAGATTTTGGAGGTGCCATTGTGATGCCAAAAGATTTCACCGGCGATAATAAGATGCTCGTACCAAGGCTTGCACCGAGGGTTTTCAACATTTTTCTCCTTGATTGGGCCGGGTCTTTCTTTTTGTCAGATGAATGGTGCATGACAGATATATTTTCAGGTTTTCCCGGAGCGTGGTGCAAGAATAAAGGCCGGGGTATGCCCTGAAAATAATGAATGAAGGGGAGTTTGAAAAACAGATGTATTCAAACTGGAGACTGCCCGAATCTCATTCGGGCAGTCAGATCATTTTAAATGGCCAGGTAGTTTACTCGCCTTCAGGCATCTGGAGGACAACATAATCCCAGTGGATCATCCATTTGCCATTTACCTCTTTCCACAAAACCATGTAATCGCCATTGATCTTCATGGATGGGATGGGGCTGTGCTCATTAGCAACGAAGGTCTGTATGCCTAAACCTCGTTCAACGGCAATATCACCACAAACTTCCAGGTCAAGGATCTCGAGTTGCAGGTCCCAGTCACCGATTGCAGCACCTGCTTTCTGTGTTTCGATCCAGGCGGCCCTGCTTGTGATCGGAGGTTGGCCCGCGACAAGTTGGATCACATTCGGAGCAAAGTATTTACCCGCTTCTTCGTATTTGCCCGCTTTGATGAATTCATTGATTTCTTTGTTTGCCTTTTCAATATAGGCCCTCACTTCTTCCGGATCGGACTCAATAGCCTGTCCAACCGGCGGCCCCTCGGTATAATAGGCTGCCGTCATAACATTGTCCTGAGAAAAGGCCAGCGCGCCAAAAAAGAGAATATACAGAGTAAAGCATGTTTTTTTCATGATGTTGGGTTTTAGATAATGATATAAGAATATTCCGGCCTCAGCCTGCGCACTGAGCCGGAATCGCAATGTTATTTCCCTTCTACATATACAAAGCGGGCCAGCGGTGCCATCCTGGCTTTGTTGAGCGAAAGCATATCACCGTTCACGCTGTAATTGTCAGCCATTTCAAGTGCCTTCATGAAGTCACTTTCAAATTTGGCATCCTCACAGTACATCATGGTCGAGATGAGGTCGGAAAATTTGATCCGCATCCCTTCCTGGATCATGTAGTTGCCGCTGAAACCGTTGCAGCCGCCATTGCCGGAAACGGTACCCTTGGATTTCTTGAGCCTGAAATGGGGCTCCCGGTCAGCGTCCTTGGGTGCCTTGATAGCCTGCCCGTTCACTTCCACGAGTTTCCAGTATTTCCCGACGATGGTCTGGTCCATCTGTTCCATGCCCGGTTTGGATTTTTTACTGCTTGTCGCTTCCTTGGTGGTATCACAGCTTACGGCCATCAGTCCAAGGCCGAAAAACAGGAAGGCGAGGAAGAAGAATTTCTGTTGTTTCATTGTCTACGTTTTATTTGCTCCTAAAATAGGAAATACAGTGTGTATTGCGGAAATTTTAACGTATGGAATTGTAGGTAATTCCAGAAGGTTATTTCCAAATGACATCCTATTTATTCAGGAGGAAATAGAGCAGGGCAAAAATGCCAAGAGTCAGAATGGCAAGGCCAATCCATGCCACTTGCCGTCGCTGTTTTTGCTCCTTTTCCGTAAGCGGCCGGATCAAGCCTTTTTGCGCATACTTTTTTCGATTGACTGGCCGATGGCAGTGCCCATGACGACTCCGATTGCAGGTCCGATTCCGATCAGCCCCTGATTGCCTGTGGCAACACTGATCGGTATGCCCAGGCCTGCGAAAATGGCAGTCCCGATAGCCATCCATTTTCCTGAAAAATGACCTTTCGGGTATTTTTTTGATGCTTCTGACATGGCATGCCATTTTGATCAGTCAACAAATGCTTGGTGTTAGAGGCGTGTCCTAACATTGTAAATGATTGCAAACAAGAGAGGGTTCCGGCTGCAGGCCCGAATATACCAAAGCCGGAATATTCCGGACAAAGGGTGGAAAACCCGGTTTGGAAGGCTGGGATCAGACGTGCTGATCAATGAGGACCGGATTGCCGTCCGGGTCCACAAGTACAATGCTTGCCGGGCCTGTTGTATGCTCGTCTGCTTCCCTTTCCAGTTTCAGGCCTTCTTTTTTCAGATGTGCCTGGATATCGCGGACATCACTGAAGGCTTCCAGTTTTTGGGCATTTTCGTCCCATCCGGGATTGAAAGTCAGGATGTTTTGATCAAACATCCCCTGGAACAGGCCAACCAGGGCATTGCCGTTTTTCATAATGAGATAATTCATTTCCATTTTCCCGCCAAAAACCTCAAAGCCAAGTTTTTCATAAAATTCACGTGAAATTTTAAGGTTTTTTACGGCCAGGCTGATGGAGAAGGCGCCAAGTTTCATATGTTTCGATTTTGTTGGTTACGTCGGAAAAAGACAGGGTCTGTTCATTGAGGAGATGTTAAACCGGGAAAAGTCAGACATGGATTTCATTCATGAAAGCAAAAAGGTCAGCATCGCCCTGTGGACCATACACCGCAGAAAGTGTTCCTTTGCGCCCATCTTCAAACGCAAGGGCGAAAAGAATCGACAGGTCATCCGGGTTTGACATTCCTTCAAACCGGTATTCATGCATGCTGACTACCTGACTGGCAGTATAGGATGTTGACTGGTCAAGATCCACAATTTTGTTATCCTCGAATTTCAACTGGTCCGTATATCCCATTTCCTCGAGTTTCTTCAGTTGCAGCAGCAAGTGGTTTTTTTCTTGATCACTCATGTGATTTTATTTTCCTTTTTCAAGAAGGTACAACTTTTCCGGCGAATTCCCGATCACGACCTATATCTCAGTTGTATCAGGAGTGTCACTGCGAGTATCTTCCGGTTTCCGTTCTTTATTTGAGGAGCTTTAACTGGTGTGCATATTCAGTTCCATGAATCCTGAGTAAAAGAATATAATTGCCTGCGTTCAGCCGCGATAAATCCGCCCTGGAATTTTGACTGCGGGTGGTAAATACTAATTTTCCTCCGGCATCGATGACAGAAAACTGTACTTCACTCATATGATCGAGACCTTCAAAATTGATGACCCCTGATGATGGATTCGGGAAACATTTAAAATTGGGATACAGGTCCGAGATTTTCCGGACAGAGGTGATTTCTTCTCCAAAACGGGCAATGCGGCTGATCAATTTTCCACCGGCCTGGAAAAAGCCACCTCCTGCATAGATATTTCCCTGGTCATCAGAGGCAATTGCATTGCAAACACCATTCAACCCCTCCCCAAGCGCGGTCCATTGGTCGCCATCCCACCGTGCGATATGCCCGACAAAGATGCCTCCGGCATTTTCAAAATCACCACCGGCATAGAC
>JARQTN010000118.1:13936-15865 GCA_029976695.1 Lewinellaceae bacterium | reverse complement strand
CGATATGCCCGACAAAGATGCCTCCGGCATTTTCAAAATCACCACCGGCATAGACGTCACCGGTCGGAGCGACATAGATATCCCTGCATTCCTCACTTAAACCACTGCCAAGTGCGGTCCAGTTAAACCCATCCCACATGGCAATCCGGTTTGCCGGGGCATTATCAGCATTCTGGAAACCGCCACCTACATAAATATTGTCAGCAAAATCGATGGCAATGGTATGACAAAAACCATCGAGCCCTTCTCCGAGTGGGCTCCAGTTGCTGCCATCCCATTTGGCGACCCTGTTGGCCGGATCACCACCTGCCAGTGTGAATACGCCGCAAGCATACAGATTTCCAAGGCGGTCCATGGTGATATCCTCGACGGCATTTCCAAGTCCAAGTCCAAGATTTGACCATGTACTACCATCCCATCTGGCCACCCTGCTTGCAGAAACGCCACCAGCTTCTGTAAAACTTCCGCCGGCATACAGGATTCCATTATCATCAAGGATGATTTCCTGACAAACATCATTCAGCCCATCCCCGAGAGCGGACCATTCATTGCCATCCCATACGGCGATATGGTTTGCAGGAGATCCTCCGGCATTTTCAAAATTGCCCCCTGCGTACACTTTCCCATCGGGCCCGATGGCGATCGCCCGGCAGATATTGTCGAGGCCTTCTCCAAGGGGGATGAAGGAACTGCCATTCCAGACAGCAATATTATTTGCGTTGTTGCCTCCTGCCTCTGTAAATCCGCCGCCGACATAGACATTCCCTTCAGGATCAACTGCGATGGCCTGGCAACTGCCGGCGAGGCCTGAACCGAGCGGCCACCAGTCGTCAACAAGAATCGGGGCAAGGGTGGAATTGAAGTCTGGAGAATTTTGAATTAAATTGGTTTTGGGTGAATTTGCATGAAAGTTGATAAATGGAACGGCATCATATCCGGGATGCACGGAGAACAGAGATGCACATAATGTGTATAGAATGTACTGCATGGCGTTTAGGGTTTTTGATATTTTCTGAAGCTATTAAAATACGGAATTTTTGTTATGGTGTCAACAACCTGACGTTCATGCAATCATGCCCATTTCATTTCCATAAAGAAGTTTAATGAAGGACAGGGCTAGTTATTCGATGGTGACCATGCCTTTTTGAGTTTTGATGACAGCCGAGATCTTTATGGCAGGACCTCGTTCAACACATACATGTAACCCCATATGCATGAGCTGTCTGGATACCTCCTCCGCTTCGGGGTGCTGAATGCTGAGGCTGACGAGTGTGCCTGCTTTCGGCGCAGACTGTGCCGGATGCGGTGTGTTTCCCCAGTTGATCAGGAATGGTATTGCGCCATCCCGGGGCAGAGCATACGGGTCGGTGAGCTGCCAGGAAAGCAGGGTGCCATCAGGTTTTTCCCTTTTGCCCATGGAGACTTTTCCTAACATGATCCCATGATTCCGGGCATTGGAAGCGTCCTTTTCGATCTGCTCGGATTGCAGTACCCATGTGGCGATGTGCGGTTCTTTCTCAAAATGTTCCTGAAGCAGCCTGCCGTTTTCAGGTGTATCGAGGCTTGGGTCCGGGGCAATGACTTCGAGGTAAATCGAGTCTCCCAGGGAAACGAGTGCATTGTGTGTACCATACCGAGGGTGTTTTCCACCACGGATCGGACGAACGCCAAGCAGTCTTTCAATTTCATCAATGCCGGTTTCCAGGTCAGGGGCAGCATAGACGATATGGTCGATCGGGAAGTTCATTTGAGCATGCGTTTTGGATACCATCGTGATGAATATGATTGGGATTAAGGAGATGAATCGAAAGCTTTTCAATTTCAATTTGGGTATGTAAAATGATTACAAATCCAATAAGCGTAGAATGGCATTCTGTAGGAAAAATACAAAAATGCCTTAAAAAAGGTACACGGGAAGCAGGGTGTCAC
>JARQTN010000118.1:0-13926 GCA_029976695.1 Lewinellaceae bacterium | reverse complement strand
GGGTGTCACGCTGCAGCGTGACACCCTGCTACTCGACTGGTACGGAAAGTAAAAGATTTGGGACGCTGCGCAAAGCAAACGGTATGGAAATCCCATAAATAGGCATTATTGTTCACGAAAAAAGAAGTACCCATGAAAACTCTGAGAATTCTGATCCTGATCCTGGCCCCTTTACTGATGTATACTGCTTGCGATGAAGACGAAATTGACTACCCGGTATATGACGGGTATTTGATCAAGCCCTTGATTGACGGAGTCGCCTTGCAAGGGAACCTCTTGGATGATCCCATCGCCCGCGATGTACAGGTCTGGTTGCCTACAGGTTACCGGTACAATGTGCAAAACCACAACCGGAAATATCCTGTCCTCTACCTCCTCCACGGCATCCCGCTCGGGGCACAGTCATACACGTCAAAGGATGGCTGGGATGAAATGGGTCAAAACTGGGTTGGTACAGTCTTTCAGCAAAATTCAGATTTCCCGTCCGAGGGCTTTGAGGACTGGATGAATGCGATCATGGATGATCCGGAGGTGGAAGATATGATCATTGTGACGGCCGATGCCTCCAGTTCATACGGATTGACTTGTTACACCGATTCCCCGCTTCACGGCAACATGGAGGCATTCATTGCCGAGGATGTGGTCGGTTTTATCGATGCGACATACAATACAATTGCATCGAGGGAAGGCAGGTATTTGTCCGGGCACTGTTTGGGCGGTTACGGTGCCTTGCGGCTCGCCATGAAGTATCCGGATGTCTTTGGAAAAGTGGCTGCCATGTCGCCCTTCATGATGACACCGGAAATGATGGAAGGTATTGGACAAACGATCCAGCTGGAAAACCCGGAAGGCTTTCAGGGGCCTGACCCGACCAAGTTCTTCACTTCCGCCATGTTTGGATTTGGTGCCGGCTGGTCTCCGAACCCGAATAACCCACCTTACTACATCGACCTGCCTGTCAACCTGGAAACGGGTGAAGCAAATCCGGCAGTCGTGGAAAAATGGACCGCAGAAAACCCGTTTTCGATGCTGGTTCAGTACGGGGATGCCCTGCGTAACCTTGAGGCATTCTACTTTGACTGCGGGGACAAAGACGAGCTGAGTACGCATCTGACCAACCAGGCATACCATCAGGTCCTGAACCAGGCAGGTATCGCACATACCTTTGAACTGTATGACGGGTATCATCTTGGCCAGGTTTACCAAAGGCTTGAACGGGTCATCCGGTTCCTTTCCGGGATTGATGATGCACCGACTGGCAATTAAATTTTATTCCCATTGGGCTGAATGAACACATGTCTAAGCAGGCTTCCGGAGGGGGCCTGTTTTTTATGCAAAAGATTTAAGGAGCTAATACGGAATAAACCCCGAGCTCTGATCGCCTATGGGAAGATCAACCTGAGAATGACGATGCCATCATCCTCCCCGATATCAAACCTGAGCAAGGTATTCAGGTTAAAGGTGAAATTCCCAACTCGAATAAAGTGATTCCCGACAAAAGCATATGTTGGCTCAGGGCCATAGCATGGACCCTCATCAAGGCATGCCATAATTTGGGTCACACCTTCATTTCCAATGATATCCATCAATTCTGAACTGATTGGATGTAACGGCTCAACCGTTTCATCATCCGAGCACGCAAAAAACGAAAACAAAGAAACCAGTACCGTGAGCAAAAGGAATGACTTTTTCATAGGCAAATGATTTAGAGTTATAGCATAAAACCAATTGAAAAGCCAGTTGGTTGAATTGGAGAATTTTTTTTTTGGCCCACATCTACCGGAATACTTTTCAGGTTTTGGATCTGCTAATTGATCATTGGATTTCGTTTGGAAATTGGAGTTTGGAAGGTGATAATTTCACCCCCGGGGTATCCTGCACGTTTACCAGAGCCCTTGCTGGGTAAGGCCTGTGGTATCCTGCACTTTTACCAATGGATCAATTTTTGGCATGTTTATCCACCTGCCCACCGGATTGAATCCGGCGCAATGAGAGGACACCGCCAGGATGAGTCCCGGCGTGACAAGGACGTGGTTGCTATGATTCAACATCAAAGGCCGTTTCAAATTTCTCCCGGATCTCCTGTAGGCATAAATTGCCAATGCTTCCCTCATGTGTATGATCCAAATGCCTGTCCGGCTTGAAATTGCCTTCCATGATCCGGGCACCGACCTTCCGGTAGGCTTCCCGGAATGATGCGCCTTGCTGGACCAGTTTGTTCACCTCCTCTACACTGTACATATGGTCATAGATGGGATCATTTACGATGTTTTCGTTTACGATCATGTTCGGGATCACTGCATTTGTGACCTCGAGAATTTCCTTTATCTGGTCTATGCCCCCAATAAAACCTCCCTTCAATAGCTGAAAGTCACGGTGGTACCCTGTAGTCAGGTTATTGGTGATCATGGTCATTTGGACCGGCAGGCTTTGCAGTTGATTGGCTTTTGCCCTGACAAGTTCGAAAACATCCGGGTTATTTTTATGGGGCATGATGCTTGACCCGGTCGTGTATTCCTTCGGGAAAGAGATAAATCCAAAATTCTGGCTCATGTACAGGCAAATGTCAGAGGCCATTTTGGAAAGCGTGCCGGCCACAGAGGCGATTGCAAAGGCGACCGATGTTTCCATTTTTCCCCTGCTTCTCTGGGCGGCGACCACATTGTATTTCATTGTACCGAAACCCAGGAGGCTGGTGGTCATCCCCCTGTCTATTGGAAAAGAACTGCCGTATCCTGCTGCTGATCCTAACGGATTTTGGTCGCATACTTTATAGGCAGCATTGAGCAGGTAGATGTCGTCGACAAGGCTTTCTGCAAATGAAGAAAACCACAGGCCGAAAGACGAAGGCATGGCTACCTGGGTGTGGGTATAGCCGGGCATGATCACATCCGCATTTTTTTTACTGAGTTCCAGGAGGGTGTCAAACAGATCTCTGGTCAGTTTTTTAATCGCCTGAATCTCATCCCGTGCAAACAAATGCAGGTCAACGAGGACCTGGTCATTTCTTGACCTTGCCGTGTGGATCTTTTTACCTGCTTCCCCGATCATCTGTGTGAGTTCATGTTCGATCTTGCTGTGTACATCCTCGAATCCTTCCTCGATGGTGAATTCGCCTTTTTCGATCGATTGCATGATCGTTTCCAGTCCAGTCAAAAGATCATCCAATTCTTTCTGTGACAGGATGCCTATATGCTTCAGCATTTGGGCATGTGCCCTATTTCCAAGGACATCGTATTTTGCCAGCCTCAGGTCGAGTTTGCGGTCATCTCCTACGGTGAATGCTTCAACGATCTTTTCAGTTTTATATCCTTTATCCCATAGTTTCATTGCTCTCCGTATTTTGATTTTCGAAAAAATGCTCGAATATTTCCCGGTACAACCTGATGCCTTCCTCGATTTCTGTTATGTAAATGAATTCGTCGGCAGAGTGTGACCTCGGTGAATGGCCGGGTCCGATTTTTACAGAAGGGCAGGATAGTGCCGTCTGGTCTGAAAGGGTTGCAGATCCGTAAGTCTTCCTCCCTGTAGCAAGGCCGCTTTGGACAAATGGATGATCCACCGGGATCGAGGAGGCACTGTGCTTGAATGACCTCGCCTGCATTGTACTTTCCGTGTGCCTGTCAATGAGCTCAAATACTTCACGATTTGTATATAATTCAGTGAAACGCACGTCAATGACAAACTTACACTCAGCTGGGATGACGTTATGCTGTGTCCCGGCATTGATCTGCGTCACGGTCATTTTCGTTTCCCCAAGTGTGGGAGAAATCATGGGAAAGGCATAACCTGAGATCCAGCTGATATCCTTTAGGGCCAGGTAAATCGCATTTTCCCCTGAGCCATGGGCAGCATGTCCAGCTTCGCCATGCGCCACACCATCGATCACCAGGAGTCCCTTTTCGCTGATGGCCAGGTGCATGTCGGTGGGTTCGCCCACAACGGCAAATGAAATTTCGGGCAATTCCGGCAGGATACTCCTGATCCCGTGTGCACCGGAATTTTCCTCCTCTGCCGTCGCCGCCATGATCATATTGCATGGCAAATCAGGCATCGGGTAAAAGTGTGCAAAAACAGACATCAGCGAGACCAGGGCACCGCCTGCGTCATTGCTCCCAAGGCCGAACAGTTTCCCATCCTCGATTTTCGGTTCAAACGGATCGCGTGAATATTTTTCATTTGGCCTCACCGTGTCATGGTGCGAATTGAGCAAGATGGTCGGTTTGGAAGGGTCAAAATGCATATTTGTTGCCCAGATGTTATTGTATTTGCGGTTGGCCTGGATTCCCTCTTGCTCAAACCAATCCGCAATCAGGTCAGCTGTCCGGTTCTCTTCTCCCGAAAATGAAGGAGTTCGGATCAGGTTTTTGAGAAGCCTGATCGGATGCGTGATATGGTTTGGGATTTTCATTTGGGAGAAGTGGTTGAAATTGTGGTATGCGGCGAGTTGAAATCTTCGATCAGGCGGCCATTGCCGATTTTCACCCGGTCCACACCGTGATTCAGCGCACGGAAACAATTTTCCAGTTTTGGGAGCATGCCGGCATGGATCAGGTTTTGCTTTTTCAGGTCCCGGTAGGTAAATGGATCGATTTGCCTGATTACTGAGTTCTCGTCTTTAAGATCAACCAACACACCCTTTTTCTCAAAGCAATAGATAAGGGTCGCACTGTAATATTTACTCATAGCAATGGCTACCTCCGAGGCGATGGTATCTGCATTGGTGTTCAGCAATTGCCCATTGCCGTCATGTGTGATCGCGGAGAAAACCGGTATGATGCCTGCTGCCAGAAGGAGACTGATGTTTTCTGCGTGCACTTCTTTGATGTCTCCCACCCAGCCATAGTCTACTTCTTTGACCGGCCGTTTTACCGCCCTGATGGTATTCGCATCACACCCGGAGAGACCAATGGCATTGCATTGGAACTTCTGGAGCCCAGCACAGATCTTCTTGTTGACCAGCCCGGCATATACCATAGTGACTAGGTCGATGGTCTGCTCGTCTGTTATGCGACGCCCTTCCACCATTTTAGTCTCGATGCCCATTTGCCTGCCCATGGCAGTTGCAAGTTTGCCGCCCCCATGGATGAGGATGCGCGGCATTTCCAATGCAGCAAATGAAGCAAGGAATCTTTCCAACTGCGGCGGGTCATCGATGACATTCCCCCCGATCTTGATGACGAGCAGATTATCCTTCATTTTCGAGCAGGTTGATCAGGACAGTCTGGGCTGCAAATTCACGGTTTTTTGCCTGTTTGATCACAAGGGATTCCGGACCTTCGATTACGCCATCGGTGACAACCACGTTTCGCCTGACTGGCAGGCAGTGCATGAAGTATGCATTGTTTGTGATTGACATTTTTGATTCATCAATGATCCAGTGTTCCAGCCCATGGGCTTTTCTGCCATATTCTTCGTAAGATGACCAGTTTTTGGCATAAATGAAATCAGCATCTTCAAATGCCTCCTGCTGGTTGTGTACAACTGTTGCCTGATCAGAAAACCTCGGGGCCAGGTCAAACCTTTCCGGGTTTGTGACCACAAGCTCGACATCCATGTGCGCCATCCATTCTACGAATGAATTCGCCACGGCCTGTGGGAGCGCCCGTGGATGGGGTGCCCAGGAAAGGACAACCTTTGGCTTGTCTTTTTTCTGGTGTTCACGGATGGTGATGGCATCTGCAAAAGATTGCAGGGGGTGGAGGATGGCACTTTCGAGGGAAATGACCGGAACAGAGGCGTGTGCGATGAATTGTCTGATCACTTTGTCCGCATAATCCTTCTCGCGGTCTTCAAGGGTCGGGAAGGTGCGGATACCCACAATGTCGCAATACTGCGATATCACTGCCGCTGCTTCCCGGATATGTTCCTGGGTATTCTGGTTCATGACCGAGCCATCCTCAAACTCTATCATCCAGCCGTCATGGTAAAGGTTCATCACCATGACGTGCATGCCCAGGTTGAGGGCGGCTTTCTGCATGCTCATCCGCGTCCGCAGGCTCGGATTGAGAAAAAGCAATCCAAGGGTTTTGTTCCTTCCGATATGTTGCTGGGCAAAGGGATCTTGTTTTACCCGGATCGCCTGGTGTACCCAATCAGTTACGTTGGAGACATCATTGACCGAGATGAAATTTTTCATGCCTAAAAATAAGAAGGTTTGAAATGGAGTCCCGTCATTTCGTCCAGCCCGAACATCAGGTTCATGTTCTGTATTGCCTGCCCGGCAGCCCCTTTCAACAGGTTGTCAATGACGGAGGTGACGAGGACGCGCTGGTCGATCTTCTGCACCTGTAGAAAACAGTTGTTCGTATTGACGACCTGTTTCAGGTGCACAGTGTCCTTGCTGATCCAGGTAAATGGCTCGTTTGCATAGTATTCCTTGAAGATGGTTTCCACATCATCCCCGGGCATTGCACTTTCCATGTAAACACTGGCAAAAATCCCCCGTGTAAAATCACCCCTCAGCGGCAGAAAATTTATGGTGTGATGAAAATCGGGCTGCATTTGCCGGATGGTTTCATTGATCTCCCCAAGGTGCTGGTGCCTGAATGCCTTGTAGATGGAAATATTGTTGTTGCGCCAGCTGAAGTGTGTGGTTTCTGACAGACCCTTTCCTGCCCCTGTTGAACCGGTGAGGGCATGCACGTGCAGGTCGTTCTGCAGGATACCAGCCTCAGCGAGGGGAAGCATTGCCAGTTGGATGGCTGTCGCAAAACAGCCCGGGTTGGCAATGTATTGGGCACCCTGGATCCGGTCCCTGTTTGCTTCCACCAGGCCATATTTAAAATGCATTCCCTTGAAATCGGCATCTTTTGCGAGCCTGAAATCATTCCCCAGGTCAATGATCATTGTGTCAGATGAAAAAGAGTAATTGGAAAGGAATTTCCGTGAATTTCCGTGACCCAGGCAGAGAAAAAGGACATCCACATCCGGATTGATGGTACCCGTAAATTTCATTTCAGGGAAAGGCAACAGGTCATCATGAGCTGACATGGCCGGTTCTCCGGCTGAAGAATGGCTATACAGGAAGTTGATTTCGACATCCGGATGGTTGACAAGGCAACGAATCAGTTCGCCAGCGACATACCCTGTGCTCCCGACGATTCCAGCATTGATCATAGTTCTCCATTTACCTGTTTGAAAATGTGCATCGGGTTGGCCAGGATCTTCGTGAATCCTTTCACATCCTCGCCTGACCAGGATTTGTTCTCCTCTCCGTACGAACCGAATTCAGGGTTCATCAGGTCATGCGGGGACTGGATCCCGGCAATGGAAAACCGATAGGGATAGAGTTCGATAAAGACATCACCTGTGACATTTCGTTGTGTGCTGTCCAGGAATTTTTCAATATCCCGCATGCAGGGATCGAAATATTTTGCTTCATGGATAAACATTCCATACCAGTTGGCCAACTGGTCCTTCCAGTGGAGCTGCCACTTTGAAAGGGTATGTTTTTCCAGCGTATGGTGTGCCTTGATGATGATGGATGGAGCTGCCGCTTCAAATCCGACGCGCCCTTTGATCCCGATGATCGTATCCCCCACATGGACGTCGCGGCCGATGGCATATTTACTTGCGACGGACTCTAGCTGCTGAATGATGGCCACAGGTTCCATTTGTTTTCCATCCAGGGCACTGAGTTCCCCTTTGGTGAAGGACAGCCTGATTGCCATCGGATCCTGTACGTTCAACTGGCTCGGATACGCCTCTTCCGGAAGTCCCTTGTGGGATGTCAGTGTTTCTGCTCCGCCCACACTGGTACCCCAGAGGCCTTTGTTGATCGAGTATTTTGCTTTTTCCCAGGAGGTTGATACCCCGTGCTTCGCCAGGTAATCGATCTCTTCCTGCCGTGACAGTCCAAGTTCACGGATCGGCGTCAGGATCTCGATATCCGGTGCGATCAGCTGGAACACGAGGTCGAAGCGAACCTGGTCATTCCCGGCGCCCGTACTGCCGTGCGCAATGTATGATGCATCAATCTCTTTGGCATATTCCGCAATCGCCATAGCCTGGTGGATCCGTTCGGCACTGACCGAGAGTGGGTAGGTATTGTTGCGCAGGACATTGCCGTAGATCAGGTATTTGACGATTTGGTTGTAGAAAGAATCGGTCTCTTCCAGGGTTATGTGTTTTTTGACACCCAGGCTGAATGCTTTTTGCTCGATATCCTGCAATTCTCCCTTTGAAAAACCGCCGGTATTTACAATGGCGGAATGGACTTCGAGCCCTTTTTCATGGGTCAGGTATTTGACACAAAAGGATGTGTCGAGCCCGCCGCTGAAGGCGAGGACAACTTTCTCAGGATTCATTTTCCGTAAGGTTTTTCAGTTTTGGAAGTTGTTTTGCAAATCTTTGGATCCGTTTTTTCCGGCCCTGCAGGAAACTTTTAAACTGATCCCAGGCTTTCTTCCCTTCCTTCTCCGGCACTTCATCTGGCACCTTGGACAGGTCGCATACCATGCCGGTACACAGGCACATTTTCCGGTTTGTGCGTGTCAGGATATCATAATTTGTACAGCTCTGGCAACCGTTCCAGAAGGCATCGTCCTGTGTCAGTTCCGAGAAGGTCACCGGGTGATACCCGAGTTCGGAATTGATCTTCATGACGGCCATGCTTGTGGTGATCCCAAACAATTTTGCCTGGGGGTACATCTTTTTGGAAAGGCGGAAGATCTCTTTCTTGATGGATTTTGCCAGGCCCAGGTTTCTGTAGTCTGGATGTACGATCAAGCCGGAATTGACCACATATTTTTTATCCTCCCAGTGTTCGATATAGCAAAAGCCAATTGCCTTATCCCCGTCCAGGGCGATCACGGCATCGCCTTTTTCCATCTTGGCTCGGACATATTTCGGATCCCGTTTAGCGATACCCGTTCCCCGGATCTTTGCAGCCTCATCGATCATGGCGCAGATGGTTTCGCTGTGCTTTCCGTGGCTTTCGTCTGCGACGACGATTTTGATTTCCATGTGAGAAACAGTTTGGTTTGAAGAAGAAAATGGTATATGGTTGCCGGGGGTGCGAAGCGAACGTATCGCCACAAATAGAGAATTACGCCCGAAGGCGCCTCCGGTTTCTCCTGGAAGGGGCAAACGACTGGTCAGCTGCTACAGGTGCAGCAATCCCTGAAATCGTTTGATCTGTTTTTTGCGTAAACATGAGGACCAAAGATAAACGAAAAAAGCCGAGACTCGCCAAATTTTTTTAGATGGTACACGGCGCGCACGCTGTCACGCTGCAGGGTGACACGCTGCAGCGTGACAGGCTCGAGTAGTTATTTCCGGGATCGTTTGTCAAAAATCGGCTTGTACACTCGTTCAGCCCAGTCCATAACATCATTCAAAGGTTTCGGTGCAGGGATGCGCCAGCCGATAAAGAATCGATAGAAAATAAATGTGCTCGAGTTCAAAACGGTGGTATTGCGTTCGCGATGGGCATTTCTTGATGCATCAACGTACAGTCCGCCAAAGAATGATTTTCCCTGGTACCCGATCCCGCCTGTGGCATCCCAACGGTAGCTGAGGTTGGTTTCCGTTGAGCCTGTATCACCCGAACCAGGCAGGTTGTTCAATTTTGTATTGATGATCCCGAGTCCGGGCGAGAAGCCCATTGAGACATAAAACTGCTTGTCGATAATGAATGTATGGTGATACCCAAAACCCAAATTGGCCTCCAGATTGCGTGATTTTTGCGTGCGAATACCTGGTAGATCCGAATTGAGGCCCTCAATAAAGAAATACCGGAAATTGAACAAAGCGGCAACACTGCCGGCACTTTTCAACTGCCTTTCTGTTTGGGTGGACAAGTGACGGTAGGAGAATTTTGGATTGAAGTAATATGTACTTGAACCATAAAGCCCCCTGTTTTGCAAGTTTGGGAACTGGTAATATGGATCCCCTTTATCCCAGGTAAAGTAATCCTGTGTGTTTCTCAAGTAGTATCCCCGTACCCTGGAAAAAACAAGTTCATTTTCCCATCGGTGGAAATTGAGCGCAAGGCGGAGCCTGAGGTATTTCGTCTTGCCTTTCAGGTCAAGGTCACTGTTGCCCGGTAAAAAGCGCGGAGCCACATTCAGATACACAGCGAGCCATCGGTGGAAGAAACCAAATTGGAAATTCGTCCGGATATTCGGGTACAGGATCAGCGGAAAGGGTTCCGTTTCGACCCTGAAGGTTTCGTAGCTTGAATTTGGTGACAAGCGAATCGCCAGTTGACGGTCCATCTTTTCGTACCAGACATTCAGGTATTCCTGATTTAATGTATCAATATGCTGTGCAAAACCTGATCTGGCGAAAAGGGTGCAAAGAAATATCGTGTATGTGATTTTCCGGAGATCAGGCATTGTGATCACATATCTGATGACTATGGAACTATTAGCTTGAATTTGCTCATCAACCCGAAGTTAAGGATATCACAACGGTAAGCCATATCCCTCCGGAATATCTTCTATGGTAGGATAAACCATAGATCCATGCCCTCGAGGAAAAATCACTCCTGCTATGGAAATTGTCAAAAATGGTTCTCATCTGTTCATTCAATCAGGATCTGAAACATTCTTTTTATTGGCAGTTTCTGGTAAGGCTTTGAATGAATCACAAGTATGAAACGATTGAAAAGTTTGATTTGGAATCCATTCGGAAATTGCGAGTTGGTTACTGGAAATTGAACTCCCGGTATCCTGCACTTTTACCAAAGGCCTTGATGGATAAGGGATGCAGGAGTTTTCCTATGGGAATTCTCCCGCATCCCCAATACCCGGAGAAGGTCCGGGATTGACCATTCTATTTATTTTCAGTCTCTTGTTTTGTCCTTTATTCTGCGTCAGAGGTTTTTTAAGAATACTGCATGAAATCGCTCGCACCGTGGATTAAAAATCCAGGCTCGCTGAAACAAATACATTTCGACCGGGTGCATAAATAGGGTCTGTCGTACCCCGCACTGATCGGCTTAAATGTTCGTAGTACTGTTCGTCAAACAAGTTGTGAACACCCAGGGTGATCGAGACCGGGTCCGCAATCCGGTAGGTCATCTGGATGTCCAGGAGTGAAAATGCAGGCGTTTCCGTTTCACCGAATTCCGTCGAGATCCGCGCCTGTTTCAAGGCATGGCGAAAAATGATCTCCGGGTGGAATTTTTCATTAAGAAAATCACCGCGCAAAGCCATCCTGAGATCCAGCGGGGCAATTTCCGGCAAGGGCTCTTCCCGCTCAAGATCCTCTGCATAGGTATATGAGATTGCCATATTGTATTGAACAGAAGGGATGATCATTTGCGTCCAGCTGAGTTCAAAACCTGTTTTCCAGGCTTTTTCGATATTCATGAACTGCCTTACTCCAGGGCTTGTCGGGATGCGTGGCGATAGATCCGGCACGATCGCGGATGAAATGAAATCCTGCATATAGGAAACAAACACATCAATGTCCAGGGAGGTATTTGCTTTTCCCAAAGACCATGTCAGGTCGACCTGGTTGTTGATTTCCGGGCGTAACTGCGGATTGCCAATCATTTCATAAGGATCCTGCCCGACCGGGAAAAAGTTGATGAAACGTTCGGTCAGACTTCCGCTGCGCTGTGTCCTCCCAAGCCACAAGCCAAGTTTCATTTGGTTTCCCAGTGATCTTGTTCCTCCAAGGCTCAGGCTCGGATTAAGTTGTGTCCCGCTCTGTTCAGGGTTGATTTCGCTGAAGTTGCCATCCGGGTCGTTTATGCCGGAGTGGTTGATTTCGAGCCTGCCGGAGAAGATGAAATGCATTTTGCCCCTGTTCAGGTGGTATTCTGCAAACGCCCCTGCTTTGGTGATCGTCCCGTCCTGCCAGGCGTTATCTTCAAGTGCTTTGCCTGCATTCGGACCAAGGAGGAACTCACGGATGCGTGTCCCACGTGCATTTTCCACGCGCAGGTCTGCCCCTGCAAAAAGCGATCCCCGGTCGAATCGCCAGGACCCTTCAGTGCGGCCTCCGTAGTTTCCTGTGTATGCGGAAGTGGTCGCGTTCATCATCCTCGGCTCAAGGGGTTTCAGCAAATTGTCCATCAGGTGGTCGACAAATGAACCGAAAATGGTCGTGTTCCAGGAGGCCAGGTTGCCCTTGTCAAACCAGATGTCATGCCGGGCATTGAACATCCAGGTATCGTCCATGCGCAGGTCCATGGGGAGTGCCGGAAAGTCCGCATCCCTGGCCAGGTTGTACAAACCTGAAAGACGGAGCTGCTGATTTCCGGAAAGCTTCAGTCCGATATTTGTGCCGAAACTCCCCCTGCTGAATCCGGACTGGACGGCCTGGCCATTTCCATCCCGGTAGTCATCTCCCCGGGACCAGGAACCGAAAAATGCCAGGTCATGTCGTTTCCCGCTGAATCCGATTTGTCCCTCGCTTCTCAGGATGGCACCATTCTGTTCGTATCCCCCGGAAATCCTGCCATAGACGTCAGGTTCATCCGAAAACCTCAGCCGAGACGGGATAAAATTGACCGTGGCTCCAAAACCTGCCCCATAGCGTAAAGCGTGCGGTCCCTTCAGGACTTCAATGCGGTCCATCATGTTCGGTGCCATCTGGCTTGTTGGCGGGTCCATCCGGTTTGGGCACGCTGCAGTCGCACCCTGGGCCCCGTTGAGCACAATGTTTAGCTGATCGTATTTAAATCCCCTGAATACCGGGTCAAAGCCATAGTTTCCGCTTTTCCGGATGCTGCTGAATGCAGGTATCCGGTTCAGTACCGCCCCGCCGTCATGGGCCATCTTGTCGCGGTATGCGAGATTGACGCCCTGGCTGGGTTTTTCGACAGGTTTGATTGCAATGACGGTAACCGGGTACAGGTTGACTGTAATGCGTTCCAGATATAGTGGCTGATCACCAAGTAACTTGAGAATCGCCTCATGGTCCAGCTTCCAGGTCCCATAGCTTAAGTGGGAAATTTCCATTTCCTGTCCCTCTTCCAGCGAAAACCGGATCACGCCTTCAAAATCTGACATCCCGGATTGGTCGCCGTACTTGTAGGTAGCACCCTGGATCGGGAGTACGCTCTCGGAGTCGAGCAGCCTGAACTGCTCCTGGGCCTGGGCGGTGGCCGGGGTCAGGGCTTGCAGAATGAAAGCGATATATATCAAGTGGTGAATGAATTTCTTTTGTAAAGACATCGTTCATTAAATTTTTTGTGAATTTGGAATAGCCCCGGAAGCCGGGCTGCCGGGGTTGGATTTCAGGATCGGCCTTGCGAAGGGTCAATCTGCCACAATATGAGTTTGGATAGGTGATTATCCCTGTTTCGGCGGGCGGAACGGTTTGTGCAAGTAGTCCGTGCCTGTGATTTGATTCTTCGGATAAAATGAATGCTTCCTTTCGGAAGCGGTCACGGCCTGATTCATGGTTGACGACATGGGGACAAAAAAGGCAAGCTGTGCCTTCTCCTTGAGCACCTGGGGGAGTTGTTTCTCTTCTTTTTCTTCAGCGTCCTTTAGTTTTTTGTTGAGGTAGCAGGTGCCGCTGCACATCGTTTCTGGTTTATCCCTGTTGATGCAGAGCACTTCCGCAATAAAATCCTGGTGGATCTTGAAATCCACATAGATCCAGATCCTGCTCAATCCCGGGAGCAGGAACAGGAAAATCAGTAATATGGAAGCAATTTGCCTGAACATCCGAATACGATGCGCAAATATAGAAATGTAGCTCTTCTTCAATGTCGGGTTGATCACAAAGCAATACCGAAGAAAGCACCTTTCCGTTGATTTGGCTGTAGAGTAAGAATTTGCAGTACCTTTTGACTCGATCATAAACCGGGTTATGAGGACAGAGATTTAATCATTTGGATCTTTTGTGATTCAATCGGCCAATCTTGTATCTTGATGAAAAATAAATTGAATTGCGATGTTGAAAACGTCTTTTTTGCTTTCCTTCTTTTGCCTCTTCACCTTATTTGTCGGTGGGCAGGAT
>JARQTN010000117.1 GCA_029976695.1 Lewinellaceae bacterium | reverse complement strand
GCATGGATGCCCGGATACTCATAGTAGTGGTAATATAATGCATCCCGCCACTCAATTGGTTCCCCCTTGAACAGGGGCACCAGGCTCATGCCCTGCATGTCTTCAGGGACCGGGATGCCTGCCGCATCGAGGAAGGTTTCCGCAAAATCCAGGTTCTGGACAAGATCGCTGTTCACACTCCCCGGTTTGATCACGCCAGGCCACCTGACAAGCAATGGCGTCCGGAAAGATTCTTCGTACATAAACCGCTTGTCAAACCAGCCGTGTTCCCCCAGGTAGAATCCCTGGTCAGAAGTGTATACGATAAGCGTATTTTCAGTGAGTCCCATTTTATCCAGCGAGTCGAGCAACCTTCCAACATTGTCATCCACAGACGAAATACAGGCCAGGTAGTCCTGCATGTACCGCTGGTATTTCCAGCTGGTCAGGGCCTTCCCGGAAGGGGTGTTTTCCCTGAAATGATCATTGATCGGCCCATATACTTCGTCCCAGTGCCTCTGCTCTTCAGGGGACATCCGATTATAGTAATTGTAATACGCAGTTGTATACCAGGGCAAAAATTCCTTCAGCCCCTTTTCTTCGACAAGGGAAGGCTCTAATTTGTTGTCATTGCTCCAGCCCATGTGGTCGCTGATGCGCATCTCTGCCTCACTGGCTGCCCTGCCCCTTCCGGCATAATCGTCGTGGAGCGTCTCCGGTTCCGGAAACTGCATTTTGGTAAAGTCATCCATTTTTTCCTGGCTGGGCCACCACTCCCGGTGCGGTGCCTTGTGCTGGTACATCAGGAGGAATGGCTTTGACTTGTCCCTTTTATGACTCAGCCAGCTGATCGCTTCATCCGTGATCAGGTCGGTCACATATCCGGAGTCAATGACCATTCCGTCCGGGGTGCGGAAACGGGGGTTGTAATAATCTCCCTGTCCGGGTACGACTTTCCAGAAATCAAAGCCTGTCGGCTGCGTTTTCAGGTGCCATTTGCCGATCATGGCTGTGGCATACCCGTTCTGCCGCAAAATTTTCGGGAAGGTCTGCTGGGTTGAATCGAACCTGTTCCGGTTGTCCAGGATGCCATTCAGGTGGCTGTGCTTTCCCGTCAGGATCACCGCCCTGCTGGGTGCACAGATTGAATTGGTCACAAACGCCCTGTCAAACCGCATGCCTTCAGACCCGATCCGGTCAATATTCGGCGTCCTGAGCAGCCTGGTATCATAAGCGCTGATCGCCTGGAAGGCATGGTCATCCGACATGATGAAGATGATGTTTGGGGGGCCGGATGATTTCTGGTCCTCATTTTGCTGACCTTGTGCACAACCAAGAAGGGCAAGAATTCCGATAAGCAGGATTTTCATTTTCATGTGCTTAATATAATCAAACTATACAAACCTCTTTTCGTTATCTTTAATGAAGCCTCATCATTCGCCAATAGACTTGCCTATGGATCCTGATTTTTTACGCTCATTGTACAAGGCCCACAAGAGTTGTGCCCATGGCCCTTCCAGGGTGATGGTGAATACGTTTTTTGATGCACTTCTGGGTACTTTGTTCCCTCAGTTGTCTCATGTCGATTTCCGGTCAGAAAAGGAGTTTGAGGTCCATTTTCTTAAGCTCAAGCTCCAGCTTGACCAGCTCCTGTGGAGAATGCCTAAACGTGCCGGCATTGATGTTGATGAAGTCGTGGAAGCATTTTTCAACCGGCTGCCGATAATCCATGATACCATCCAGAAGGATATTGAAGGAATGTACAAGGGGGACCCTGCTGCCCGGTCAAAAATGGAAGTCATCCGCTCCTATCCGGGATTCCTTGCGATTAGCGCATACAGGATCGCGCACGAACTCCTGCTCCTGGGCGTCCCGGAGGTGCCGCGCATGATCACGGAACAGGCCCACAGCAAAACGGGTATCGATATCCACCCCGGTGCAAAAATCGGCTCGCACTTTTGCATTGACCATGGTACGGGTGTGGTGATCGGTGAAACCACGGAAATCGGCGATCATGTCAAGATCTACCAGGGGGTAACACTTGGCGCGTTGAGTGTCCGCAAGGAAGATGCCGCCACAAAGAGGCATCCGACGATCGAAGACCATGTGGTCGTGTATTCCGGGGCAACCATCCTTGGAGGAGACACCGTGATTGGCCACCACAGTGTGGTCGGCGGTAATGTCTGGCTGACCAGGAGTATTCCTCCGCACTCAAAAGTCTATTACAAAGCGGGCATGCATGACAAGAATTCAGACACCACCGACGTGTTTATCTTCCAGGAGGGTGAGCAATTTGACTCCTGAAAGGAATTAAATCAGAAAATATGAAACTCACAGAGCTGATCGGCAATACACCCCTCATCGAACTGCAGAAACTGAATCCCAATCCGCAGGTGCGGATGTTTGCAAAACTGGAAGGACAAAACCCCGGGGGCAGTGTTAAGGACCGGGCAGCCTTCGGGATGATCAGCGGGGCACTGGCCCGGGGGGAGATCAGGAAAGGGGACCGGCTCGTTGAGGCGACCAGTGGAAATACGGGTATCGCCCTTGCGATGATCGCACGTCAGTTTGGTGTCCAAATGACCCTCCTGATGCCGGATAACGCGACCCCCGAGCGGGTCAAGACCATGCGGGCCTATGGGGCGGAAGTGATCCTCACCCCGGCAGAGAAAACCATCGAACATTCGAGGGAGCTTGCCGAGAAGATGGCAGAGAAGGAAGGGTATTTCATGCTCAACCAGTTTGCCAACCCGGATAATTACAGGATGCATGCACGCACAACCGGGCCCGAGATCTGGAAGGACACAAACGGTACCGTAACTCATTTTGTCTCGGCAATGGGCACAACAGGCACGATCATGGGTGTTTCTCGATATTTGAAAAAGCAAAACCCCGGCATCCGCATTGTCGGTACACAACCGACCGAAGGCTCCCGCATTCCCGGAATTCGAAGGTGGTCACCTGCTTTCCTCCCGAAGATCTATGAAGCGGAAAGGGTGGACCGCATCATCGACGTAAGCACAGCCCAGGCAACGGAGATGGCTCGCAGGCTGGCTTCTGAAGAGGGGATCATGGCGGGAATGAGCAGCGGCGGCGCCCTGCAGGCGGCCATCCAGGTGGCAAAGGAGATTGAAGAAGGCGTGATCGTGCATATCGTCTGTGACCGCGGTGACCGTTATCTGAGTTCAGACCTCTTCGTCTGAGTGCTCTTTTGATGTGGATTGATCATCACCTTTTTGATCCTGTTCAATATGGCGCCGCTTGTTGAAAAAAGGACGGCCTTTCCGTACCCCCGATGAAAATTTCCTGTTCTCCTCATTCTGGTCGTACCGTGCTTTCATTTTCTCAAACTCCAGGCGGATCAACTCGTCTGAATCGTCAGAGGCATGCATGCGTTTGTGGATCTCAAGGATTCTGGATGGATTTTTCGACTTTTTCCCGGGCATGGATTTTTCCAAAGATGCGGAATACATGATAAATTTTCAGTATGTGTTCCAATATTTTTTTCATGTATCTTCGGCAGACTTTTACAAAATCTGATACCATGATAAAGAAGCATTTCACATTCCTGCTCATAATCAGCCTGTTCTCGGGATATCTGGTGGGACAGGAACCTGTCAATGAGGAAATCAACAATGCATTGCGCAAACACGGCCTCGAACAGTCCAAAGTGATGGAAATCGCCTCCTGGATGACGGATGTGTACGGACCGAGGCTGACAGGCTCACCCATGCTGGACAAAGCAACAGAGTGGGCGGTCAATACACTGGAGGATTGGGGGATGTCCAATGTGCATACAGAAGAATGGGGTCCGTTCGGAAGGGGATGGACCCTCGAGCATTTTGAAATGCATGCGACTGCGCCAAATTATTTCCCGGTGCTCGCTTATCCAAGAGCATGGTCGCCGTCCACAAATGGTTCAGTCGAGGGTGATGTGGTGTATGTTTCGCTTGAAGAAGAGGCTGACCTGGAGAAATTCCGGGGAAAGCTTGCAGGTAAATTTATTTTCCTTGATACGATTCGTGAGGTCAAGGAATGGTTCGATCCGCCGGCTTCCAGGTATGAAGCCGAGGATCTGCTTGGCATGGCGAATGCACAGGCGCCGAGCGCCCGTAGGAGGTCCGGAAACTGGCGGGGAAGCGGGCAGTCCCTGACGCAAAAATTGTACGCATTGCTCCATGAGGAAAAACCCCATGCGATCATCACAAGGAGCTACAAGGGCGACCTCGGGACCGTATTTGTTTCCGGTGTCCGTACCGTCGAGGGAAGGGCATGGGAAGATGGTGTGGAAGTTGTACCCCAGCTGACGATGTCCGTCGAACATTATAACCGGATATTCAGGTTGCTCCTGAAAGGGATCCCGGTTCGCTTGTCCATGGACCTGAAAAGCTCGTATTCCGATGCAGACCCGATGGAGCGGAATATTATCGCCGAGATCCCGGGTACGGACCTGGCAGATGAGGTGGTCATGTTTGGTGCGCATTTCGATTCCTGGCATACCGGTACCGGGGCAACGGACAATGCTGCGGGATCCAGCGTCATGATGGAAGCAGCCAGGATCCTGCTTGAAATGATCAGGGAAACGGGTATCCAGCCCCGGCGTACCTTGCGCCTGGCACTCTGGACAGGCGAGGAACAGGGGTTATACGGATCGCGCGCCTATGTCGCTGACCACTATGCTGTTGTGGAAGGATACCGGAACGTCCAGGCGCTCAAGCCGGACCAGAAAAAAGTGTCCGCCTATTATAATCTCGACAACGGTACGGGAAAGATCCGCGGGATCTACCTCCAGGGCAATCAGGCAGCAGATCCGATCTTCCGGTCATGGCTCGAACCGTTCAGCGACCTGGGTGCCAATACGATCACCCTCCAAAATACAGGTGGTACAGATCATCTGTCGTTTGATGCGGCAGGCATCCCGGGGTTCCAGTTTATCCAGGATCCCATGGCCTATTTCAACCGCACGCATCATTCCAATATGGATAATTTCGATCACCTCGTGGAGGATGACCTGAAACAGGCTGCCACGATCATTGCTTCATTTGTCATGCATACGGCGATGCGTGACCAGCAGATCCCGCGTAAGCCGATAGAACTGGAGATGGCGGAGGAATGAAAGGGTTGAATTACGAATTACGGATTGGTTGCGGGTTTCGGGTTTCGGGTTTAAGGTTTCGGGTTGAAAGGGGGAGATTGGATGGACGCTGAATCTTGAACTTGTGCCGGTCTGAAGTCCGAAGTTTGAAGAGCCAGTAATCCGTCACCTAAAGGAGACGGCAATCAAACCGACGGCAATCAATACGAACACTGAACCCTGAACCTTTAACCCGCAACATGAAACCCGCAACATGAAACCCGCAACATGAAACCCGCAACATGAAACCCGCAACCTGCAACCCGAAACCCGATACCCTACAGAATTAATTCTTTGTTAAATTCAT
>JARQTN010000116.1 GCA_029976695.1 Lewinellaceae bacterium | reverse complement strand
TATGATAGACTGTATCTGATTATTCTGCTTCAGATTAATCCAGGTCGAAACGATCCAGGTTCATTACCTTGTCCCACGCAGCAATGAAGTCCTTGACAAACTTCTCCTTGCTGTCAGAGCAGGCATACACTTCAGCGAGTGCGCGCAGCTCAGAGTTGGAACCAAAAATCAGGTCAACACGTGTTGCGGACCATTTCACTTCACCCGTTTTCCTGTCGCGTCCTTCAAAGACCTCCTGGTCTTCTGAAACAGGGGACCATTTTATACCCATATCAAGCAGGTTGACAAAGAAGTCGTTGGTGAGCGCCTCCGGGCGGTCGGTAAACATACCGTGGATCGAATAATCCGAGTTCGTATTCAGCATGCGCATCCCGCCAACAAGGACAGTCATCTCCGGCGGTGTCAGGGTCAGCAATTGTGCACGGTCAACAAGCATCTCCTCTGCTTTCACAGTGTACTTTGTATTCCTGTAATTGCGGAACCCGTCAGCAAGTGGCTCCATGTAGCCAAACCCTTCGACATCTGTTTGTTCCTGTGTGGCATCGACGCGTCCGGGCGTGAATGGCACCTCCACATCGAAACCGGCATTTTTCGCAGCCTGTTCGACGCCGACACATCCCCCCAGCACGATCAGGTCCGCAAGCGAAACCTGCTTGTTGCCAGATTGTGCATCATTGAAAGATGCCTGGATCGCCTCAAGCTGCTCCAATGCTTCTGCCAAACGGCCCGGTTTGTTCACTTCCCAGTCCTTTTGCGGTGCAAGGCGCACGCGGGCACCATTGGCTCCACCTCGCTTGTCAGATCCTCGGAATGTGGATGCTGATGCCCAGGCTGTGGATACGAGTTGGGAAATCGAGAGCTCAGATTCCAGGATCATCTCCTTTAGTTTGGCAATATCGTCCGCCTCAATCAGATCGTATGTCCGCTCGGGAAGCGGGTCCTGCCAGATCAGGTCCTCAGCAGGCACTTCAGCTCCGAGGTACCTTGATTTCGGCCCCATGTCCCGGTGGGTCAGCTTGAACCATGCTTTGGCAAATGCCTGAGCAAACTCATCAGGATTCTCGTAAAAATGCCTCGAGATCTTTTCATATTCCGGATCCATCCTCAGCGAAAGGTCCGTGGTCAGCATTGTGGGCACGTGTTTCTTGTTCGGGTCATGTGCATCCGGGATCATGCCGTCTTCTACACCTTTCGCTTTCCACTGGTAAGCACCAGCCGGGCTCTTTGTCAGTTCCCATTCATAGCCGAAGAGGTTCTCGAAGAAGTTATTGCTCCATTTTGTAGGTGACTTGGTCCAGATCACCTCAGGTCCGCCCGTGATGGTATCGTTCCCCATTCCTGAGCCAAAGGTATTCGTCCAGCCAAGGCCTTGTTCCTCGATTCCTGCTGCTTCAGGCTCAGGGCCGACATATTCAGAAGGATCGGCAGCACCGTGTGTTTTTCCGAATGTATGCCCGCCGGCAATCAGGGCAACCGTTTCATAGTCATTCATCGCCATGCGTCCGAATGTCTCGCGGATATCCCTGGCGGCTGCAACCGGGTCAGGATTGCCGTTCGGGCCCTCCGGGTTGACATAGATCAACCCCATCTGGACAGCTGCCAGCGGGTTTTCAAGGTCCCTGTCTTCTGTATACCGTTTGTCGCCGAGCCACTCACCTTCAGGGCCCCAGTAAATGTCTTTTTCCGGTTCCCAGATGTCCTCGCGTCCGCCTCCGAATCCATATGTCTCAAAGCCCATGGACTCAAGGGCGCAGTTCCCTGCGAGGATCATCAGGTCCGCCCAGGAAAGTTTTCTTCCGTATTTCTGCTTGATGGGCCAGAGTAGCCTGCGTGCCTTGTCCAGGTTGGCATTGTCCGGCCAGCTGTTCAGTGGTGCAAACCGCTGGCTGCCGGTTCCGCCTCCACCGCGTCCGTCCTGTACACGGTATGTTCCCGCGCTGTGCCATGCCATGCGGATGAAAAACGGGCCGTAGTGCCCAAAGTCGGCGGGCCACCATTCCTGTGAATCGGTCATCAGGTCATAGAGGTCCTTTTTGACCGCTGCCAGGTCAAGGCTTTTAAATTCTTCCGCGTAATTGAAATCGTCACCCATCGGGTTTGACAACTCGGAATTTTGACGCAGGATATCAAGATTCAGCCTGTTCGGCCACCAATCCTGGTTGGAGGGCCCTGATCCGGCACCGCTTTTCAGACGGTCTCCCAGGAAGGGACACTTGCTTTCCTGGTTTACGTTGTAACTCACAGAACTCCCGTTTGTGTGTCCATGTCCGTTGTTTTCCATTATAGTCAGGTTTTAAAGTTTGAAATTTGTGAAATTAGGACCCCAAAAATACAATAAAAGCCATATGTGTTTCTTATTTAATAATAAGTTTAGGTTATCGTAAAAGCTGGTGAAAATTTGCCTGTTTCTGGCCTGCACGGGCATGTTCAGGAACTCCTGCCAGCCCAGCCTCCGGCTTGCTGAGCGAATGCGATTTTCTGCCTAAATTCAGGGTCAAATGAATCCTCTATGGGGCAGAAACCGCAAAAACAACCGGTACAATGCACGCCTGAGTCCATGAATGGTCTGCCGCAATCAGTGCGCAATTATCTCCATCATACCAATGCCACCGGGGGCCAACCTGTCAGGCAAGTGTACCTGGAACAGAAAGGAATGTTCAACATTAACGGGAAGAAATGGGTCCACATGAAAGCCCGGCAATGGGTCGATCTTGAAAAGCACGAATTCACCTGGAAGGCAAAGACCAGCATCTTCCGGGTTACGGATCAGTATGTGGGTGGAAAAGGGAAACTGACGCCCCGGTTGTTCGGGCTCTTCAAGCTGGGCGAGGCAACAGGCCCGGAGATGGACGAGGGGGAAGCCCAACGGTTCCTCACCGAGCTGATCTGGTATCCCGCCTTCGCATGCTCACCTTCTATCGCCTGGGAGGAGGCCGGGGAAAACACGTGCAGGGCCACACTGGCGGACAGGCACGGCCTCCGGGTAACCGCCTTGTTCCACTTCAATGACCAATTCCTGCTGGAGCGGATCACGGCAAAAAGGTACCGAGAAGTCAGCGGCAAATTTGAGCTCAATGAATGGGAGATCTCGCACCTTGAGTACAAAAGCTTCAATGGCATCCTGATCCCGTACAAGGCACATGTCATCTGGAAGCTCCCGAAAAAGGATCTGTGCTATTACAAGCTGGAAGTCACAAAGCTGGAATACGCCTGACCACAGCGATCACCCTGGATTGGCATACCCCTCAATTCCATCATTGTTCGCATCTTTACCCGTACGACCATGTACAGATTTTTCAAACAATTCAGGCAATCCCTCTGGATGGAAAGCAAATCCGGAAAATATCTGCTCTATGCACTTGGTGAAATCATCCTTATCGTGATTGGCATCCTGATCGCCCTGGGTATCAACAATTCCAATGAAAACAGGAAACTCCACAAAAAGGAGCAGGCCTACCTTTCCGGATTGCTGGATGAATTCGAGACCAGCAAAAAGAAACTTGATGAACTCCTTGAAATAAACCGGCAGAATGCCCAAAATGCAGGATTGATCCTTGAAGCCATGTCAAATCCAGATGACCGGTTGGATGAAAAGGCATTTTCAAACCTCCTGTACCATACCTTTGCCCGGGATATCGCGTTCAACCCGAACAACTCACTCCTGGACGAGATGATCGGTTCCGGGAGTTTGAAAGATATTTCGAATGCAGGGCTGAGAAAGAAATTGACCAACTGGCTTTCCACCATTGATGACATTGAACGGCAGGAAATTGAACTGGGCAGGCAACGGGAAGAGGTGCTTGACCTGTTCCGTTCGGATGACTACAGCCTGCGCACCGTACTCAATTTTTCCGGTGTGGATATCGGGAAAGGCGGACCGGATAAGAACGAAACACGAACCACCAACCTGTCGCTGCTTAATTCTACCGCCTTTGAGAATAACCTCCTTATGTTCCTGCTGACCACAAGGGCGACGGAGGAAAACCACTATCTTCCGCTGATGGAGGACCTTGAAGGAATCCTCACACTGATCCGGGAAGAAATGAAATGAAAGGGATTTCCCCGATTTGGGTTGGGAAACAAAAAGCTTAAATGGACAGGAGAAAAGCGATCAAACAACTCGGTTTAGGGGCAGGAGCCACCGTCCTTGGGACCGGACATTCAACCCGGGACAGGACGAATGATGAGCGGGTCCTGAGGATCGCCCATATTACGGATGTCCATATCCGTCCTGAAGAAAATGCGCCGGAACGGTTTTCAAAATGCCTGAAAGAAGTGGTGAAACACGATGTCGATTTCTTCCTGAACGGAGGCGACACTGTGTTTGCTGTCGACTATGCGGATATCACCCGCGAACGGGTCCATGTGCTTTGGGATCTCTGGCATACGGCCCGGAAAGAGATCTCCGGGTATGAGGTCCACAGTTGCCTGGGCAACCATGATATGTGGTGGGCAGCCCCGGATAAAGGAGATGAGATGTACGGGAAGCCCTATGCCGTAAGTCAACTGGAAATACCTGACAGGTACTATTCATTCTCTAAACACGGTTGGCACTTTATCATCCTCGACAGCAATAACGAAAATGCCGGTTCGCTGGATGAAGGTCAAATGGCATGGCTGGAGGCGGAGCTGGCAAAGCTGGCAAAAGGGACCCCGGTACTGATCATGTCGCACTACCCGATCCTTGCCCCGTCAACGATCCTGGTCGGCGGCAACCATACAGACAGCCTGGCCATCACGAAGCTGTTTTACAAACACCCGGACAAGCAGATCCACTGCATCAGCGGGCATGTTCACCTGCTGGATTACTGCACCTACAATAATGTCCATTTCTATTGCAACGGGGCCATGAGCGGTTTCTGGTGGGGGGAAGGTGACGAACATTCCGCAGGGAAATACTGGTACCACGAGACACCGCCCGGGTATGCGATCCTGGAACTCTTTTCTGATGGCACCTTGAAGAACACGTATTTTCCACACCCATTCTAATAGATTTCATGACTTCCATATCCACAGGTTTATGAAAATGGAAGCTCGTATAAGCCTGCCTTCACTGACCGGAATTTCACTCCTTTTTGATTATTTTAATACACAAGAATGGAACAAGATGCCTTTCAATATGGCAAAACGATTGATTTTTCTGTTTTCTTTTACTGCATGTATTGGTTATTTGAATGCTCAGTTGGATACCGTGTTGACCGACTCCCTCGTCCGCCAGTTCCACGCCGCCTGGAACGCGAATAACCTCGAAGAGATGGTCGCCCAGCTTCAGCCGGATGCGTTCTTCAAATCGCCCCACCAGCTCAGGTATGGCAGGGATGTGATGGCAGCCACTGTCCTGACTGTCAATCCGCCCGTGATCAAGGATTGCGATTCAGATGAGTGGCATTCGCATGTGGACGGTGAAGTCGCCTGGTCAATTGGCAGGCTGTATTG
>JARQTN010000115.1 GCA_029976695.1 Lewinellaceae bacterium | reverse complement strand
TACTTGATACGCTGGAGATCAAAAAGGTCATTGCCATCGGTCATTCCTGGGGCAGTATGTCCATTCTACGGGCGGCGCACGACAATCCGGCAAGGTTCGTGTCTGTCGGGCTGTGCAACATGCCGTTCAAACCAGCATCGATCAGGACCCGGATGCAATTCAGGATCCAGCATCTCCTGCTGGGATTCCGGAAATTCTACACAAAACAGGTGGCAAGGGCCCTCTTCGGCCGGGACACGTTCCAGGCTGATCCGGGACTACTGGCACTCCTGCAGTCTTCGATGAGCAGACTTTCTGGAACGGAGATCAGGGAAACAGATACGGCCGTGATCATCCATGCCGAAAACACCGAACCCCTGATCCGGTCGCTGGAGGTTCCTGCACTTGCCCTGAGGGGCAAAGAAGACTACGTACCGGAATCTGCCTATATCAGGACAACAACTGTCCTGGGCGGGCATGTCAGCCCGGCTGAAGCTCCGGAAGAGGTCCTTTCATTTATCCGGGCAGTCATTGAAAGTCAGGGTGGCACTTAACCTGGCCACGGAACAGACGGAAGCCCTGCAAACAAGATCCCGGGATCAAAATCACAGGAACAATCCATGGCAAGTCAACAATCCTCGGGCAGGGTGGGCGATTTCATTTGCATCCGTGACCATATCCAGTGGGGAGAGACCAGTAGTCATACGTCATTTCTCAAACACGGGTATCACATCTTTTCATCTATCTTTATTGTGAGATTGAAGAAAAATGGCGGGCCTTTTTAAAGGGGCAGGAGACCGAATACTTCAATAAAAATGAATCCTATGAATCGAATTTTGTTCCGGGGATTTTTGAGCATTTCCTTATTCATCCTCATTATCGTGCCGGGTCCGATATCACTTGACGCACAGGAAGCCGCATATCCCTATCCTGCCCTGAGCCCAAAAGGAAAGATTTTGCAAACTGTGGGGAATACGGCTATAGAAATAGAATACGAAAGGCCGTCGGCCAGGAAAAGGCAGGTTTTTGGAGACCTTGTGCCGTGGAACAAAGTCTGGCGGACAGGAGCTGGTCATTGCACCAAAATCAGTGTGAATAAAAATGTAGTCGTTGAAGGACAGAAAGTCCGCCCTGGAAAGTATGCGCTTCTGACAATACCGAATCCGGAAGAATGGATCATCATATTGAACAGGGATACCTCATTATACGGTACTTCCAGCTATGACCCCGCAAAGGATGAAGTCCGTTTTACCGTGATCCCGTCATCAACAAGCCGGTTTTACGAAACCTTGAATATTGACATTGAATTGATCCCGAATGATGCACGGATCTTCATTTCATGGGCCGATGTCCAGGTCAGTTTTCAATTGGAGACAACGACAGATCCTGAAATGGAGGAGTTCATCCAATCCGTATTGCTTTCAAAAAACCATGACTCTTCCAATATTTATGCGGGTGCAGCTGAATACCTGCTTTATCAAGGCAAGGACTATTCAGATGCCCTTTTGCTGGCCGACTACGCCATTGAACTGGATCCGAACAATGGCTGGGCCCGAATGCTTAAAATAAAGATTTATGAAAGGTTGAAACTCTACGATAAAGCTTTGCAGGAAATAAATGCTGCGATCAACCAAATTAAATTGAATCAATCCATGATCGGGGAAAATTCGCAAATTGAACTGGAAGCGTATCAGGCAGAATCTGAAAGGATACGTAAACTCAGGGATCATCTGGAATGAGAATGGATTGAACACATTGAAATAAACACTTTACTCCTCCTTGTTATCCTCACTGATAAAATGGTGCATATCCATGATCAAAACTGAAAACTTCGACAAAATTGAAATCACTTCAATAGAAGAATTTGGAATATGGCTTCGAGAAAATCACAGGCAATCTGACAGTGTTTGGCTCATTACCTACAAGAAAGCAGAGCAAGGCAGATATGTATCGAGGGAGCAGGTCCTGGAGGAACTCATTTGCCATGGCTGGATCGACGGGATCAGGCGCAAACTTGACGAAAAAAGAACAATGCAGCTGATCTCACCCAGAAAAGCAGAACATTGGGCAAGGTCATATAAGGAGATAGCCGCCAGGATGATCGATGAAGGCAGAATGCAGGAAGCCGGTTTCAAATCCATTAGAGCATCAAAGGAGAGCGGCCAGTGGGATTTCATGAATGATGTGGATGATTTGGTCATACCCGGGGATTTGGCACTTGCGCTTTCGAAGTATTTCGGGGCAAGACCCTTTTTTGATTCCATAAACGATTCCAGCAAGCGGTTTGCATTGCGCTGGCTGAAACTTGCCAAGACTCCGAAGACGAGGTCCGGAAGAATCGAAAAAATTGCGCTCTTATCATCAAAAGGGGAAAAATTGCCAAACAGCTGAGCGGTCATCGTTAATTCCCGTATTTTTCTGTTCGCGTCCTCAGGAAGCATCTGCAGGTCCCTACTTGATGAAAAAACCTAAATCCATGAGACAAAATGTGGCCCGAATCGGAACAAGGCAACTGAAGCAATGCATGATCCTGCTCTTGGCTTTTTCAGTGCATCTCACAATCCTCGCCCAGCAACTTGCCAGGGTGCCCGCCTATTCCGTAGGCATGTCAACTGAAAGGCTGGAACTTCTGTCCAGCACATTCCATGATTACGTGGACCAGGGAAAACTGCCGGGCGCCGTCATCCTGGTCGCCCGGAAAGGCAGGGTAGCCTATTTTGAATCCTTCGGGGAAAGGGATCTGGAAAGCAACGCACAAATGCAGGTAAATTCCATTTTCCGGATCGCCTCGCAGACAAAAGCGATTGTCAGTGTCGGAGTCATGATCCTGCAGGAACATGGCAAGCTGCTGATCTCGGACCCTGTCGGGAAGTACATTCCCGCTTTCAGCGAAACGACCGTTGCGGTACCCGGGAAGGATGACACTTATGAAATCGTAAAAGCCGAAAGGCCCATCACCATCCGTGACTTGCTGACACATACGGCCGGTATCGGGTATGGATACGGCACAGGCAGCGACCTGTGGAAAAAAGCAGGCATCCAGGGCTGGTATTTTGCCGACCTGGATGAACCCGTCCTGGAGACGGTCACCAGGATGGCCGCATTGCCATTCGAGGCACAGCCGGGTGCGCAATATGTGTATGGGTACAATACCGATATCCTGGGTGCCCTGATTGAGGTCGTATCAGGGATGCCGCTGGACAGTTTCCTCAGGGAACACATCCTTGATCCTCTGGATATGCAGGATACCCATTTCTACCTTCCAAAAAGCAAGGCTGATCGCCTGGCGGCAGTGTACTCAAGCACAGAAAACGGGTTAAAAAGGGCGCCTGACCCGGGCGGGATGGTCGGTCAGGGTGCCTATGTGGATGGACCCCGAAAAAGCTTTTCAGGCGGTGCCGGATACCTGAGTACAGCCATGGATTATGCAAAGTTCCTCCAAATGATGCTGAACGAAGGCACATACAACGGGAAACGGATCCTTTCCCGGAAATCAGTGGAGCTGATGACTGTCAATCACCTTGGCGATGTGGAATTCCCGTGGAGGAAAGGGGTCGGATTCGGACTGGGCTTTTCTGTGGTGGAAGACCTCGGGAGAAGGGGTGTGCCCGGATCAGTCGGCGAATACGGATGGGGAGGGGCCTATCACTCCACCTACTGGGTCGATCCTGAAGAGGATCTTGTCGTCGTCTACTTTACCCAACTGATTCCTGCTAACGGGGTCGATGACCATCAGAAACTGAGGGCGCTCATATACCAGGCATTGATCTCGGAGTAAAATGGGCATGCATCCATATGACCAACCCGGGTATTTCACTTGCATCCCCATGGACAGGTGTTGAGCAAGAATGAATTGGTTTTTACAGGAATCCCGGATATGATAAAATGTGCAATCACTTTATTCCTCGCCCTGTCAATTTGGCTACTTTCCAGCTTTGGTTTTTATCGGTCCCAAACGGATCCCGGGCATATGCTGGCGGTTGAACAAGAATTCAGCACCATCTCCCGTGACCAGTACAGAAAACAGTTGTACGGTTTCTGGCTGGGGCAGTGCATTGCCAACTGGACGGGACTGGTCACCGAGATGGATAAAATTGGCAACATCGGGGAAATCAAAACGGGCCCGTTCTATACCCGGGATGACTGGGGCGGAAAGGACCAGCCGAGCATCTGGAGCGAGGGCCAGCCAAGCGACCTGTCACCAACGATCGATTTTGTTTTCAGGGGCGAACATGAGATCTGGGGGGCGGATGACGACACTGATATTGAATACATGTACCAGCACCTGCTGCTCCATTCCGGATCACCCCTGCTGTCCCCGGAGCAGATCCGTGACGGATGGCTAACGCATATCAGTCATGAGGAGGAAAACTATCTCTGGGTATCCAACCAACAGGCATTTGACCTCATGAAGCAGGGTGTCCTTCCACCGGAAACAAGCCATCCCGACCGGAATCCTCACTATGATATGATCGATGCCCAACTCACGACGGAGATCTTCGGGCTGTTTGCCCCTGCCAGGCCGGATGTCGCCCTGCACATGGCCGATCTCCCCATTCGTACGGTTGCGCGTAAAGAAGCCGCAGCGATTTCACGGTTTTATGTGACGATGCATGCCCTTGCCCCGTCAGTTGATGCCGCATATCCGATGCCGAAAAAGATCATGTGGATGGCGGCAGAAGCCAGGAAGGAACTGCCGGATTCATCGTACGCTGCGCATATGTTCGATTACACGAAAAAACTGTTTGATTCCGGCATTCCATGGGAAAGTGCCCGGGATTCCATTTACTTCACCTACCAGGTCAACCAGGCGGGCGGATACGACATGACCTCAAGGAACCTGTATTGTAATGGCTGCTTTGCGGCCGGCATCAATTTCGCGGCAAGCCTGGTCAGCCTGTTCTATGGCGGAGGGGATCTGAGGGAAACCATTAAGATCGGGACCCTCGCAGGCTGGGATGCCGATAACCCGACAGCCACCTGGGGCGGGCTGATCGGTTTCATGATCGGAAAAGAAGGCATCGAAAGAGCTTTTGGCAGGAAATTTTCCGACCGGTATGACATCCACCGGACCAGACGGAATTTTCCGGGTGACGGGATCGACACATTTGGCGACATGGCCGAAAAAGGGCTTGCTGTCGTGGATCGTGTAGTGCGTGAACTGATGGGCGGCACGATTGATCGTGAGAGTAATGCATGGGTGATCCCGTTGAATGGGAATGATTGACCGAAGTCGCATGACCTCGCAGGAGGGACAGGCTCAAAGAACCTGGAACATGGTTGAAATCTGGTTCATTTTCACGGCAGACAATGGCGCATCAAAGGCTTCCTTCCCCATGAATATGAAGGTCAGTACGGCCACCATCCGAGTCAATACCCCAGAGGCCGAAAGGGTGAACTTGAGGAGTTTGATTCTCAAAAAATTATCCCCGGTTCAGGTTTAGAAAAACAGTCTATTTCTGGATTCA
>JARQTN010000114.1:14967-22474 GCA_029976695.1 Lewinellaceae bacterium | reverse complement strand
GGATGTTTGAAAATGCAAGATCTTTCAACCAGGACATTGGCTCGTGGCGTGTCTCCAGCGTACATGATATGAGGGACATGTTTAAAGGAGTCACATTATCCACAGAAAATTATGATGCCTTGCTGACGGGCTGGGAAACCCTCGTATTACAGGAAAACGTGGATTCCCTCTTATGGAACGTGGTTTTTAATGGAGGTGGAAGTATGTACTGCTCAGGTGAAGATGCCCGGGAAAACATCATTGACAAATGTGGATGGGAAATCACTGACGGCGGCAAAGACCCGGAATGTACGACCTCTGCGATGCACCATATGGTCGCATCTGACTTCAAAATCTATCCAAATCCGGCGGATGACTATTTGGGCATTGATTTCGGGGCAGCAACTTTTGAGACTTGCCATATCCAGCTGATCGACCCACATGGGCGTATGGCCTGGCAGTTTACCGCAGATCCAGGCAAGGAGCTGGTTTCTGTCAGGACCGATAAGTTGAATGCCGGATTATACGTCATCAGGGTGCAAATTGGAAACAAGTTGCTCAACAGGAAAGTGGTCGTGTTGCATACGAAATAAATGGCTGGTCGGGGGGCTATCAAGCTCATTTTGAGTGGAATAAGTATTGATTTACGAATACATGCATGCCTGAAGTCATGGGATAATAAAGACGAAATGCTTCATTTTTAATAGGATTGGATTTTTCGGGATTTGCCTTCACCTGTCAGGTTAAGGGGTTAAGTTTCTACATCCAAAACGGACAGGTAAGCGATTTGTAAAATGTGATGATCCATAGTAAGGGTTTGCCAATGCAAAGGGGGCAAAAATGGGATCAGGATGGGTAATTACCGGATTGTTGAGTTTTTCAGATCTTTTTTGGGTGATTTCATTTTTGCTCTCTAATTAATCCATTATTTTAATGGTCCGGTTTCAAGCCGATATGCAGGAACAGCAAAAGGCACAGAACACCTTTAATTCCTTTTCTCACGAGCCTTGTACCGGATCCCGATGGACATCTTTTTCTTGTACGATTATCTCATTAAATAGCAATAGACTATGGATTCAATTCTTGATTTGGTAAAAGGGGGCGTCGGCCAGCAACTGATCGGCGGACTTTCCAAACAACTCGGCATGGATGACAAGACGGCGGGCACCGCCATTTCCGCAGCGCTTCCTTTGATCATGGGGGCACTCAAAAACAATGCTTCTTCCGAACACGGTGCCTCAGGCCTCCTGAGCGCCCTGAATGACCCGAGGCACAGCAGCGGCCGGGTTGTGGACAATCTCGGCCATATTGTGGGCGGCAGCCATATTGATCACGATGTCATGAATGACGGGGACAAGATCCTGGGTCACCTCTTTGGCTCCAACAAACGGGAGGCAGCAGGCGTGGTCAGCAAATCATCAGGTATCGATATCGGGAAAGCCCTCAACATCCTGCAGATCGCAGCACCGATTGTGATGGGCTTTCTGGGGAATAAAGCAAAACACCGTGGTGTACGGGATCATTCCGGGCTGGGTGATCTGCTGGGCGGCGCGACGCGTGGCCTGGACAGCAACCTGTTGACCACAGCAGCATCCCTGATCCAGGGCTTCTCGAAAAATGACAGCACGATCGATGATATTGCCGGCTTGATCCTCGGCGGAGGCGGCAATAAACAAGGAGGCGGCTTGATTGGCAATTTACTTGGCGGCCTTTTTAAATAATTGACGCAGGAATTATCGTTCCATCTCTGTGCATGCCTGTTTGCTTTGACAGTCTACGGGTATGCACAGCCTTTTTTTATCCTTCCCACTCTTCTGTGCCCATTTAAAAATGGATATACTTCGCCTTGCGTAAAACCTTCTCCTCGACTTTTTGCCTGCAGGATTCACGCTCTGCATCGGTCTTGCAGGACATGAGCTGAATAGCTTCATGCCACACCTCATCCCGCCATTTTGAGATCAGGTAGAGCAGCATGCGTTCATCTTGCCTGCCCATGATCCTGTCCACGATATCCATGATCGGGGAGATGTCTTCCACTACCTCATCCTGGACGGCATCGATGGTTTCCCCGATGATCTGGTTGACGAGGCAATGATCGGCATAGCGCAATGCCCTGGTCTCTTCAGGGAGGGTGTCCCACTCATTCCGTAAAATCTCGTCCAGTGTGAGGACCAGGTCATAGTTGATATGCGCATTCACGCCCAGCAGCAGGTTCTGCAAGACATGCATTTTTCGGGTGGCGGTGGTCCTGTGCGCTTCTTCCCATACCGCAGGGACCTTGTCGCCGCAGTCAAAACAGGCCAGTGCATCAAAATAATAATCCGCAAAACGGTGCAGCAGTTTTCTTACCCAGGCATTGTCCTGAAACCTTGATTCGTCCAGCGCCTGGAGCATGTTGGCCGTCATCATGGAATAGCAACGCAGGAATATATGCCTGTTGTCCTCCATGGACTCCCATTCCCGGGATAAAAGGTTCATCCTTTCTATGAGGGCCTGATCATCGGGAGACATATCGGGTATGTTTTTCAATTGCTGGTTTGGTATGCAAGATAAAAAAAGAGGTATTTAGTTGAAATCGGGGATTGTATTTACAGGGATTACGCTAAGGGTCGACATCCACGCGGACCCGGACGTTGGACATGCCTTTCAGTTTTTGCATCCTGGCTATCTGGGCCAGGAGGTACATCTTCGATTGCCTGATCATGCCGGGGTCCTTTTCCAGTTTAATACCAATGTCGAAAAGGTATTTTCCCCGCACCCGGCTCACCTGTGGCTCTGCCGGGCCGATGACCCTGCTGCCCAATTTACCCTTCAGCCACTTGCTGAGCTCATGGGCAGCAAAGCGTGCCGTATCCTGTTTGGTATGGCTGACGGTCAGTTTGATCAGCCTGTAGAACGGCGGATACTGGAACCTCTTCCGTTCCTGCACTTCCCTTTGGTAAAATGATTCAAAATCTGCCCTTTTGATATCACTGAACACAGGATGGTCCGGGTGGAAGGTCTGGATGACGACCTTGCCTTGCTGGTTTTTCCTGCCTGCCCGCCCGCTCACCTGGACAAGCAGCTGGAATGTCCTTTCAGCGGCCCTGAAATCCGGAAAGAAGAGCTGCTGATCGCCATGCACGACCCCGACAAGTCCCACGTGGTCAAAATCCAGCCCCTTGGTGACCATTTGTGTGCCGACCAGGATGTCGATCTTCTGTTCTTCGAAAGCTTCGATCAGCTTCTCATATCCCTTGCGCCTCCTGGTCGTATCAAAATCCATGCGTTCTACCTCGGTATCCGGAAAAAGGACTTCGAGTTCATCCTCGATCTTTTGCGTGCCGTAACCCTCAAGGACAAGCTGGTCTGATCCGCATGCCGGGCACTTGTGGGGAAGGTAGGTCCGGTATCCGCACAAATGGCAATGGAGGTTGTTCCTGTATTTGTGAAAGGTTAATGAGATGTCACAATTCTTGCATTGTGCATGCCAGCTGCAGGTGGTGCAGCGAAGGGTAGGCGCATAGCCGCGCCGGTTTTTGAAGATGATGACCTGGAGCTTCCGGGCCAGGGTTTTCCGGATGTCATCTACGAGCACATTGGAAAGCTGTCGGTCCGCATGTCCCTCTGCATACCGGAGGTCCACAAGTTCGATCTCCGGCATTTCGATAGCCTGGAACCGTTCAAGGAGACTCACAATCCCGTATTTTCCGGTTTGGGCGTTATAGTATGACTCCATGCTGGGTGTGGCGCTTCCCAGCAGCATGTGGCAATTCCATTGTGTGCCCATATACACCGCCACGTCCCTGGCCTGGTACCTCGGGTTGGGGTCCGCCTGCTTGAAAGAAGCATCATGCTCCTCGTCCACAATGATCAGGCCGAGGTCCTGGAACGGGAGGAAAATGCTTGAGCGCACACCCAGCACAACCGGTACCCCCTCCTGAACCCTTTTCCACAGGTCAACCCGCTCGTTGTTGTTCAGGCGTGAATGTGAAACGACCACCTGGTCCCCGAAATCCTTCCTGAGCCGGGAAATGATCTGGACAGAGAGGGCGATTTCCGGCAACAGGTAGAGCGCCTGCTTGCCCTCCTCAATCATTTCCCTGATCAGTTGGGTATAGATCAACGTCTTCCCGCTGCTGGTCACGCCATGTAAAAGGCATGTTTTTCCCTGGTCCCAGGACCTGCGGATCTTTACCATCGCTTTCGACTGGGCAGGCGAAAGTTCCACCTCGGGGAGTTGGTCTGACAGGTCATCGGGTTCGAACCGGTTGATCTCTTTGCTGATCACCTCAAAAATGCCTTTGTTCTCCATCGCTTTCAATGCCTGGGATGGCGCATCCGCTTCTTTGAGCAGCAGCCCCCTTTCAAGTGCCTTCAGCTGGGGAGAGTTTTTGATAAAAGCCAGCAGGATGTTCGTCTGGTGGGATGATTTGCTGACCAGGTCAAATGCTTCTGTCAGCCGGTCCCTGTCTTCAACGAAATAGGAAGCCAGGTGTGCATAATGCACGATCTTGGGGGTGTACTTCTCCTGCAATTCTTCCTTCACGATGATGACACCTTTCCGGAAGAGCTGATGAATGACAGGGTAGATGGATTTTTTGTCCAGGATCTGCTGGACCTCTGCTGTCCTCAATTCACCCTTGTTTTTCAGGGCCATATAGACCATATATTCTTCGTCCTCAAGGTCTTCAAGGATGTCTTCATCTTCCTGGTGGATGAGAAAAATGGATTCGCTTGTGAGCTGAAGGCCTGACGGAAGCGCAGCGTGCATCACTTCCCCGATTGTGCAGCAGTAATAGTCAGACATCCATTGCCAAAGCCGGTATTGCTGCTGAGTGATGACCGGCTGGTCATCGACAATATCCAGGATTTGCCTGGTCTGGTATTCAGGTTCCGATTCCGTGAGATCGGCGACAATACCCGAGTAGCGTTTTTTGGTGCCAAATTGCACTTCTACCCGCATGCCAAACTGGATATGGTCCGCGAGCTCAAAGGGGACCTCATAAGTATATTCCTTTTCAATGGCAATGGGCAGGATGACCTGTGCAAATAGTTTCTTTTTCCCGGATTGGTCCATATGCATTCAAACATACGGGTTCCGCTTAAATTCCGTCGAAGATATGTGTGAAATTACACCATTCAATCCCCGGCTCAGTAATCAAATACCTCGTGTGCTGCCCGGAATGTATTGGCATGGGCTTCGATCAATGTTTTCATTTGGTCTGAATAGCCGCCGCCCATGCTTACCGCTATCGGGATACCCCATTTTTGGGCCGTCTCGAAAACAAACCTGTCACGCGCCTTGCAGCCCTCAATGGACAGGGCAAGCCGCCCCAGTTTGTCGGCTTTCAGGACGTCGACCCCTGACAGGTAAAAGATGAGGTCCGGGGCGGTTTCGCGGATCAATTTTGGAAGAGTCTCGAAGAGGATGTCCAGGTATGCTTCATCCCCTGTGTGATCCGGCAGCCCGATGTCCAGGTCAGACTTTTCTTTCCGGAGCGGGTAATTGCGTTCACCGTGCATGCTGAATGTGTAGACATTGCTGTTTTCACTGAAAATATGTGCATTCCCGTTGCCCTGGTGCACATCCAGGTCGACAATGAGGATTTTCCCGACAATGTTTTCCTTAAGCAGGTAATTGGAAGCGATTGCAAAGTCATTGTAGACACAGAAACCTTCACCCCGGTGCGCATAGGCATGATGTGTACCACCGGCTATATTCAGCGCAACCCCGTATTCGAGGGCATGGAGGGCGCAGTCGATTGTGCCCTGGGCGATATACCTGCCCCTGTCCACAAGCTTTTCCGTAACCGGGAATCCGATGTCCCGCTGTTCCCGCCTTGTGAGGTTGAGTGTTTTCAGCTTGTGCCAGTATGCTTCTGTGTGGGTGAGGAGGATAAGTTCCTCCGGCAATTTTAAGGGATGGAAAAACTGGTCAGGATGCACCGTGCCTTCATGGAGGAGCTGCTCCGGGATCAGTTCGTATTTTTCCATGGGGAACCTGTGACCCTCGGGAAGCTGGTATTTGTAAACCGGTGAATAGGCAATCCTGATCATAGGCTATAAAACACAGGCGGGCCAAAATGTTTCATAATCATGGCCGGCGAAACTGGTTCCAAATCTATTGAATCCCTTACTTTTGAGGTTCCAAATTTTATCGTGATATGCAACTTAGTGAACAGGAACTCGTCCGGAGGGACAATCTCAGGAAGATCATTGAAGCAGGTTTTGATCCGTATCCAGCTGACGGGTTCGAAGTGACCCATTACGCGCAGGGGATCAAGGATGCATTCAGCGGGGAAGGGGAGGAATTGCAGGATGTCTCCCTGGCAGGCAGGCTCATGATGAAGCGGGTCATGGGTAAGGCTTCTTTTGCCGAGCTGCAGGACTCGACCGGACGGATCCAGATCTACCTGTCGAGGGACGAGATCTGCCCCGGCGAGGACAAGTCGCTGTACAATGATGTCTTCAAGAAGTTCCTTGACCTGGGTGATTTTATCGGGGTCCGCGGTTTTGTGTTTACGACCAGGACGGGCGAGACCACGGTGCATGTCACGGAGCTCAAGCTGCTCGCAAAATCACTGAAGCCCCTTCCGGTTGTCAAGGTCGATGCTGAAGGGAAGGTACACGATGCCTTTACCGATCCGGAATTGAGGTACCGCCAGCGGTATGTGGACCTGATCGTCAATCCCCACGTCAGGGACGTGTTTCTGAAAAGGACAAAAATGTATGATTCCATCCGGCATTTCCTGAATGGCAAGGGATATCTCGAGGTGGAGACGCCGGTGCTGCAGCCCTTGTACGGTGGTGCCGCTGCCCGGCCGTTCAAGACTTTCCACAATACGCTGGACATGACCCTGTACCTCCGGATCGCGAATGAGCTGTACCTGAAAAGGCTCATTGTGGGTGGATTTGACGGGGTTTACGAGTTTTCCAAAGACTTCCGGAACGAAGGCATGAGTCGCTTCCATAATCCTGAATTTACGCAGATCGAGCTGTACGTCGCCTACAAGGATTATGAATGGATGATGGATCTTGTGGAGGAAATGGTCGAAAAAGTCGCGATCGACCTGCACGGCACAACGAAAGTGCAGGTAGGGGAGCACGAGATCGATTTCAAACGTCCGTGGAAAAGGTATACCATGTACGGGGCCATTGAAGAATTCACAGGCATCGATATCTCTGAAATGGATGAGGAAGAACTCAGGAAAACGGCCAAAGAGCTGCATGTCGAGGTCGATCCCTCCATGGGTAAAGGAAAGCTCATTGACGAGATCTTCGGTGAAAAGTGCGAACCGCACCTGATCCAGCCGACCTATATTACGGATTACCCGGTCGAAATGTCGCCCCTGGCAAAACGGCACAGGACCAAGGAAGGCCTTGTGGAACGGTTTGAAGCGATTTGCAACGGAAAGGAGATCTGCAATGCCTTTACAGAGCTCAATGACCCGATCGACCAGCGGAAGCGTTTTGAGGAGCAGCTGGAGCTGGGCAAAAGGGGGGATGACGAAGCCATGGTGCTGGATGAAGATTTCCTCAGGTCCCT
>JARQTN010000114.1:0-14867 GCA_029976695.1 Lewinellaceae bacterium | reverse complement strand
TCATTCTCAGTGGAGGATTTGGGATGCCATGCGACGAGGTATTTGCCCGGGTGGTATTTGGTATATACGACCTTGCCGCTGACCGGTACGCGATTGACATGCACATTCAGCGGTGACATGAAAATGGAAACCTGGATACATTTTGCCTGGAGGTATTCATGATCAAAAGTCTCTTCAATGGCGACCACCTTTCCGTCTGCAGGTGCATATACTGTTGCCTCGTCCATGACCGGTATCGTCCGGACCGGGTCCCTGAAAAAACTGAGGACCCAGATAAACAGAAGCGCACCCGGAATCCCCAGGGCGATCATCAGAAAAGTTGGAAGGTAAGTGAGAAGGACAATAAAAAGGATAAAAACCAAGACCGCGATGAGCACAATGCGGTAACCTTCCCTGTGGATGCGAAAATTCATGATCAGTTCAATATGATTGCAAGATAGGCAAAGATGACAGGTACGATGCAGACAAAAGAATCATACCGGTCAAACACCCCTCCGTGGCCGGGAAAGATCTTTCCCGAGTCCTTGATCCGAACAGCGCGCTTCATGGATGACTGGAGCAGGTCCCCGATATTGGCGAAAAATGCGACAAGGATGCCGAAGCCGATCCAGAAAAGGAGGCTATGCTGATCGATAACCAGGTGTATGGCCACCGATGCAAGGACAGTGAAGATGGCGCCCCCGATTGTCCCTTCCAGAGTCTTTTTCGGTGAAATTTGTGGAGCAAGCGGGTGCTTGCCAAACAGCCTGCCTGAAAAGTAGGCAAACGAATCATTGACCCAGATCAGGATGATCATGCTCAGCAGGAAAGTGTAATTATAAGTGCCATCGATCCATCCGATCCTGATGACGCTGGCCAGCCCTAATGTGATATACAGGAGCGAAAACCCGGCGGTGAGGAGCAGCCTGAACTGGAACGGGGGCTGGCTGCCCAGGAACAGGAAATACGTGATGGTGACGAATATGGGCATGGCCAATACCAGGTGGAAAAGTGTCAGCTGCAGGAATCCGAAGTGTGCGACAAACGCTACAAGTAATGGAAATGTCGTGATTGCGGCAAAAACGTATCCCTTGAAATCCGAACGCCGGTTGGCATACATCATGAAGATCTCGGTATTGATGCCAAAGGCGATCAGCAGGATCAACACGGCAAATGTATACCCTCCGCCAAGGACGGCTCCAAGCGTGATCAGGCCAATGAACAGGGCTGTAATGCTGCGTTTTCTCAGATCAGACATGGTGCCATTTTTTTGCCTGGTTTTTGATCAGGACGTAGATGCCAAACATAAGGATAATTGAGCCAATGACCATCCACCAGGTCAGGTCCGGTGTTTCTTTTGCCCGTTCTACCTGAGCCAGGTCAATTCCTGTAAAATAGAGTGTCGATACCTGTATCCCGTTATTGATAAAATGCGCGAATATCGGGACCCACAAGGTGCCTGTCCAGACATAGAGATAGCCCAGGATCGCACCAAGGACCATCCTGGGCAGGAATCCTTCAAACTGGAAGTGGATCAGGCTGAACAAGAGTGCCGCAATCCAGATGCCCAGCGTCTTGTTCCGAACGAGTTTACCTGCATATTTCTGGACAATGCCACGGAAAATGAGCTCTTCCCCGATCGCAGGAAGGAAGGCAATCAAACCAAGGTTGACCAGGAAAGTACCGGCATTGTCCATTTGGAGGATTTGCTCCAGGGTCTGGTTTGCCTCGGATTCAAAACTGATGGCCCAGGCCGGCAGCTCAAACTGTTCATTCAGGAGCAGTGCCAGGTTGACAAGCGGAAGCGATACAAAGAGGAATGCGCCACCCAGCAGGACAAGGTATGCGCCCGGCACTCTCGACAGGTCAAATCCTTTCAGAAAATCATTTCTGTACCAGATATACCCGAAGATCGCTGCAGGCAGGATAAACATGGTCAGGTGCTGGATCAGCAGCATGAGGCGTATCGTCGCCGGCGGATATCCTGAAAGCCCGGATGAACTGCCCTGAACAATCGATTCGAAAGAACTGCCATTCAGGAAGAGCAGGCCAGCGGTCAGCAGGGAACCGGCCATCAGCCCGATCAATACGAGCCCGATCAGGGAGATGAGTTTCGGGCCTGCTTTTCCTTCGATCATTTCACTAATTTTGATCAAATATAATGTTCATAATCACAATCCAGCCAGAATGAAGAAGACCAGTTTAAGTGTCAATCTGAATAAAGTCGCGTTGATCCGGAATGCCAGGGGTGGCAATGTGCCTGATTTGCTGAAGGTCGCATCTGATTGCGAAGATTTCGGTGCGGACGGGATCACAGTCCATCCGAGGCCGGATGAACGGCACATCCGGTATGCGGATGTCTATCAGCTGAAAAATAGTGTGAGGACCGAATTCAATATCGAGGGGTACCCGTCTGAAAAATTCCTCGAAATGGTCCTGGAGGTGCGCCCGGACCAGTGTACGCTCGTACCCGACCCGCCGGGTGCGTTGACCTCTGATGCGGGATGGGATACAAAAGCAAACCAGGCCTTCCTGGTAGATGTCATCGGCAGGCTGCGTACAGCGGGTATCCGCGTTTCACTGTTCCTGGATCCTGACCCAGGCATGGTCGCTTCCGCCAAATCAACCGGTGCGGACCGCATTGAGCTCTACACGGGCACATATGCCGAGCATTACCATGAAGACCCTGAACGGGCCATCGCACCGTTCATTGACACGGCGAAAGAGGCAATGAGTCACGGATTGGGCATCAATGCGGGGCATGACCTGAACCTGGACAACCTGGCTTATTTTGTTCGGCATGTACCGGGGTTGCTTGAGGTCTCGATCGGGCATGCGCTGATCTCTGATGCACTGTATTTTGGCCTGCAGAATACAATCGGGATGTACCAGAGGCTATGCGGGGGATAGTTCCATTCGGGCAAAAACAAAAAAGCCTGTTCCGCATGCGGAACAGGCTTTTAAATTTAAATGAAAGGATCGCCTTAGAAAGTCAAATTCGGCCAATCCCTGCCATCCTGCCTTGTCAAAGTGGTTTTTCCAGCTTCACCGTAATCATTTTCCCAGTCGAAGGTCAGGGTTGAGCCATCGACGGTCATGCTGTTGAATTGATAAACCTCGCCCCACTGGCTGACACCGATGTAGGAAAGCTTATTGCAGATATCCTGGATCTCGAGCGTTCCTTCCGGCAAGGCCGAGCCTGGGCCATAGCATACTTCGTATGCACCGAAAGACATATCTGCGGCCACATATGTACCCGCTCCAGTTTCGACCAGTTCAGCAGTTCCTGTAAAGACGGGACTGCCATCGCACCAGCCGACAGTGGTGACATCCATCATGCCGGCGAGGTCAGAGGAACAACTGAAATCAAAGGAAACCGATTGGCCTGGATAGGAGCCGGATGCAGCGTTTACAACCGTCCTGAAAGTGGCCTGGTCACCTGGATTCATGTCATCCGCAGAAAGCCCGGTGCCACCCAGTACTTCAGAAAAAGATACAACGACCTCTGCCGGGAAGGAGGAAAATGTGCCGATTGAAAATTCTTCACCGCCCCGCACACTTTTGAATACCTCAATGCTGTTGACCGTTTCACCTTTTGTCGAAAGCGTAAATGAAATATTCTGTGCATCGGGATTCGTGATGTCAAAAAATCCGCTGACATCCGAGATGACAGCAACGGCACCCCTGGGATCCAGCTTTGCAAAATAATTTTCATCTTCCTCTTTTGTGCAGGAAGTCAGGAATAGTCCTGCACCAAGAAATAGAAACAGGATTACTTTTATTCGATTCATGTTTTCGATTTTTTTAGATATGATTGATTTAGAAATACGACAAGTGAGATCAAATCCGATTCTTCCCTGAGATCCAGGTTTTTTTCCTTGAGATACCGTTCTGCACCGTCAAAAACCTCGAATATCCGCTTCGCCTTGTTCCGCTGCCTGGGAATTTCTGTGACATGGTCATCTTCAATCAGGAAATACTTTTCCTTCATGACCAGTTTCCTGTCCAGGCTGCCTGCATCAAGGGCAGGCACATAAGTCGCTGGTAATTCATCAACGAAGAAATACTTGACCAGTGTAAAATGCCCATCCGCGATGTGCAAGCCAATTTCGGCACCCGGGTTATTGATATCGAGCTCGTGGTACTTGAATACATATTCATGTATACGCCCCGGATTCCGGTCCTTTAAGACGAAGCCCCTGATGAGGTTCATCGGAATGACGAAAGAGCCTTCATCATCAATATTTACAACGAGTTCCTGGTTGAGCAGGTCATACTTCAGTGTATATTCCGAAGCAGACTCACGATCTTCATCAAAAAGGATTCTCCCGTACAGCCAATCATCACGGAAATAATAAGCTGAAGGGATTTTTCTCTCCCTCAAATCGAAAGTTTCAACACCTTCACCGGGATAGAGGTCATTCAGGATCAGCTTGTGCACATCACTCCTCTGTCCCAGCAGACAAGCTGTTGGAACAAGAAGGAGGAGTAATGTGCTTTTTACCATACTGATCATGAAGTCGAACCTCATTTTATCTCACTTTTGCCAATTGCATTTGTGCAGTGATTATTGAAACGCCCAAACCGGAACGTCCAGCAAAGCGCCATTTTGGGCATCCTGCGCTGCTTGCAGGTTTGCCATGTTGGTCTGCTGTTCGCTCACAGGGTACGGGAACCTTCTTGGTACCACACCTGAAGGATTGAATCCGTTCGCACCATCCGGGTTTGGCGTGATTGCCGGATAGCCGGTTCTGCGGTAGTTGGACCATGTTTCATGGAATGCATAGCCATAGTAGGCTTTGTATGCTTCCTCGATGATCTTCTCAATCTGTTCTTCCTGGGAAAGGCCGGAAAGGTCACTGTTTGCAGATACGTAATCATCATACCCTTCCGTGATACCGGCCTGGATCATGCTGGCCTCGATCGCATCAGCCAAAGCAGTAGATGCAAGTGCCTCTTCCCCGTTTCTTGCACGTGCTTCAGCTTCCAGCATTTTCACTTCAACATATGAAATCAAAGGAATTGAAGCATCGTTTTTCGCCCATACCAGGTTTGGATTGTTTACATCATGATAGAACCACGTGGTCCCGTCTGTATACATGTAGGCATCCTGACGCGGATCACCGTCCATGGCATCCACAAAATAGGAACCCATGATCAGCGTACTTGGACGCTCGAGTCCGAATTTTGCCAAAGAATAGTTATCCGTCTGTGCAGTTCCGAAGACGAAGTTTGGCTGTGCATCAAGGCTCGTGAATGCATTGTCCAGGGAACTGATCACATTGGCTGCCGCAGACCCATTCCGTTTCTGCAAGTGCATTTGGTAGCGTGCCTTCAGCGCATATGCTGTTGCCCTCCAGGCTGAGGCGTCCCCATCATAGATCAGGTCGCCACCTGTATAACCGGTAGCCGTTCCCAGATCTGCAATTGCCTCGTCAAGCATGCTCAAAACACCGTTGTAGACGGTTTCCTGAGCATCATATGCCGGCTTCAGGTTCTCCGTCCCTTGCAGGGCCTGTGAAAACGGGATGTCTCCGAAAAAGGAAGTCAGCAGACCGTATTCGCTGGCCATGATCGTCTTCGCCACGCCACTGTAAAAGGTGGCATTTACTTCAGGATCTTCCGCCTTGTCGATCAGTACCTGGCAGCTTCTCAGGACACCTGTATACATCCCAAGGTTCCAGTAATTGTTGAATGCGTCAGATCCGAAAACATATGTTGTATACTGGACCTGCTGGGCATCAAATCCCTCATATTGCTGCATGATAATGCCTGCGGCCCTTCCGGGCGTGGCACCTTTGTTGTAAGCTGCCTGCGTCTGCACCTGCGGTAAGATCAGGCGCATCTCGACATCGCTGAGTTGGGTGGGATCGATGTTCAGTTCCGTCAGATTTTCTTCATAACAGGAAGGAATGATCATCAATCCGAGGAATAGTAATAAAATATATTTAATGGAATTCATTTCTCGCGTTTTTATATAGTTCAATGATTAAAAGGTAAACTGAACAGTCGCTGCGTAACTTTTCGTGTTTGGCTGGTTGAAATAATCAAGGCCGAATCCGTTTCCGCTACCTGTCAGGTTTGTCTCGGGATCGATACCCGGATAATCCGTACTCAACCAAAGGTTCCGTCCTGTCAGGGAAATCTGGATGCCCTGGAAGAATGTCCGGTCCATCAATGATTTTGGCAGGGCATAGGAGAGTGTCAGTTCCCGGAGCCTGATCCACGATGTATCGAAGATTTCCATTTCTGAATAACCGAATCCGTAACGGACACGGTAGTAGCTGTTGATGCCTGCAGCCGGATCGGCCAGTGCAACTGGTGTATTGTTTACCTCGCCATCTTGTGTGACACCATCAAACACAACAACATCATTGCGTTCCAGTGCAGATTGTTCCGTCATGCCGAAGTAGCCCATCACGCCGCACGTGCCGCACCACATGTCACCACCCTGGCGGATATCCAGTAATCCGGACAGGCTCAGGCCCTTATATGAAAAGGTGTTGCGGATACCGAGCGTAAAATCAGGATTCGGGTCACCCAGGATCTGTTTGTCCGGGCTCGCGAGCGGCCATCCATTGTTATCAATGATCAGGGTACCGTCTTCCGTACGCTGGAAGCCGTCGCCCCAGATGACACCGTATGGTTGGCCAGGGATGACTACTGACTGGGTGGAGGTGAAACCTGCCAGTCCGATATTATCTACACCTTCTGCAAGTTCTTCAACGGTATTTTCAATGGCTGTAAAGTTGGCACTGATATCCCAGTTGAAACCTGTGCTGGAGGAGATCGGTGTGGCATCAAGGACGATTTCCCATCCCTTGTTTGTGATTTCACCTGCATTCTGGATCACAGACGTAAATCCGGTGGAGGATGGCAGATCCACAGAAATAATCTGGTCTTCCGACCTCGATGAGAAGTACGTAACGTCAAGTCCGAGCCTTCCCCTCAGGAATTTGAATTCACCGCCAACTTCCCAGGTCGTCGTTTTTTCCGGAACGATCTGGTCGTTACCCAACCCAGTGTTCCGCTCAAATGCGTTCGTGCCGTATGCCGGGAATGTGACGCCCGTGATAAATCCATCACCACCGCTGAATGCCTGGCCAAAGTAGTTGGCAGTGGCATAGATCGGTGCATCGTTACCGACAACACCCCAGGAGGCCCTGATCTTACCGTACGGGAGGATCTCATTGCCCTGCATATTCAATGCTTCCGTGAAGGCAAAGCCGAGACTACCGGAATAGGACGCAAATGTTCTGTTATCCTCAGGCAGTGAGCTTGACCAGTCATTCCGGCCTGTCAGGTTGACGAAAAGATAATCGTTGTAGCTCAGGTCCACGGTACCAAAGACACCCATCAGCCGCTTCTTGCTGATCACTTCGCCCGCGATGATGTCAGCGGCATTGCTGATATGGTAGAAATTCGGTGCAGATAACGTCGTACCTGTCGCATTCTGGTTGTAGTAGGAAGTATTCCAGATATTGCCACCCACGGTAGCGGAAATTCCGATCGAGGAGGACAGGTTATTGCTCATGGTCAGCAACAGGTCCTGGTTGAGGTCCGTATTGTAGATAAAGCTTTGATTCACTTCTCCCACGCTTCTGCCCGGGTTAATATCAAAAGCTCCGTTTCTCCTGTCCGTGTAGTGGTCGATACCCAGCTTGTACATCAATTTCATCCAGTCATTGATGTTGTATGCCAATGATGCATACCCGATCACGCGGTTCACGTCGTCTGTAAACGGGTTTTTATTGGATACCCAATACGGGTTGTCATAGATCCCGGCACGATATGATCTTTGCCTGCCGTCAGGAAGGATATAGGTGTCCGGATCGTCAGCTGCATCTTGTCCGACTTTTCCGTTTCCGATATCAAATGTCGGCGTATTCCGCAGGAGCCCAAGCATCACACCCTGGATATTAGAACCCCTTTGCAGGCGGTTACCACCAGAATTGACGTAGTTAGCTGCCATAGAGGCCTCAAATTTTTCTGACAGGTCCGCATCCACTTTTACCCGGAATGAATTCCTTTCAAAAGTGGCATTTGGCGAGGTTCCTTCACTTGACAACCTGCCCGCCGAAACAAAATAACGCATGAAGTCAGACCCACCGGAAATGGAAGCATTCAGCTCATATGTATGGCCTGTCTTGAAATAGTCATACGCATCATAAGCTCTTGCAGGAATTCCGTTACCAGTGCCGGCAGGAACGAGCCTTCCGTTTTGATCATACTCATAATCAGAGCCGTCAAACTCCAGGTCAGCAATTGCTGGCCCCCAGCTGAAGCCTTCGCCTGTGTGCGGGCCTCTCCAGATCGGCACACCACCACTTGGGCGACCTTGTGCATAGAGGGTTTGCCTGGCTGGCAGTTTGTTTACTTCGTCCAGGCTGTAGCGGGTCGTGACATTGATTGTCGGTTTTCCTGCTTGCCCGGATTTGGTCGTGATGACGATTGCACCATTTGCCGCACGCACACCATATAAAGCAGTAGCAGACGGGCCCTTCAGTACGGTCATGGAAGCAATATCATTCGGGTTGATATCAATCCCGCGGTTTGCCTGGTCGACACCATCAACGCCATTCCCGATCTCGGAGTTGTCAATGGGCACACCATCCACCACGAACAGCGGGCTGTTTGTACGGCCAATGGATACGTTACCCCGGATCCGAACGGTAGAAGAAGCCCCGGGAGATCCGGAGGAACTGTTCACATAGACACCTGCGGCTTTACCGGCAAGTGCGTTCAAGAGGTTCGTTTCTTTCGATGAAACAATTTCATCGGCTTCGACATTCTGGACGGAATAACCGAGTTTGGCCCGGTTGGACTCAAGCCCGATCGCCGTCACGACGACTTCACCCAGAGCAATCCCTTCTTCAAGGATGACATTGAGTACGTCAGATGATCCCAGTTCGAATTCCTTAGCGGAATATCCCGTATAGCTGAAGATCAGGACATTGTTGCCCGCCGGAACGTCGAGCGAGTAGTTGCCATCGAAATCGGAAACCGTACCAACGGTCGTTCCCTTCACGAGGACACTCGCTCCGATCAAAGGCTCACCGTCAGAACCCGTTATGGTTCCAGTGATGGTCCTTTGCCCGACAGCAAAGCCTACCATGGAAAAAGTAAGCAATAGGAGTAAACAGAGGTTTTTCATAATACTAATGGTTTTGTGATAAAATAATCAGAATGGCTTTCCTAATTTTTTTAGCATGTGATAGGGGCCACGTAGCGTGTTTTCATATGCTGCCTGTGCCTGGGCCCACAATTTAGAAGATTCCATTGTAAACTAAAAGTGATTTTATTGTATCGCACTTATTACCATAACAGAATTTTAACATATTTCGCTGCCGGAAAATTTACTTAGATTCAGAATAAATTTATGCTTTGCAATGTCGGAAAGGAAACATTTTTGCTTGATTTGAAAGGTTCGGATATTTTCATGAAAAAGATGGCATTATTGGCTCAGTACAGATGTATCGGATGCCGTGACATCCTGACACATGTATTGTCCTTTTACCTGTTCCTTGGGCTGTGGACCAGTGCGGCAGGCCAGAATACTGTCGGGTTATTGTCCTGGAACCCGGAGCGTTCATTTTCGGGGTATCATCTCATCTACCCCAATCAGCAATCAACGGTCTACCTGCTCGATGCTTGCGGCCGGATTGTACATCAATGGAAGGATGGGAACCTTGCCCGTCCCGGAACTGTGGCTAAACTGGCACCTGACGGTTCACTGTTTCGAGCTAAGAACGACCTGAGCCTCCAGATGGATCCAACCTTCGGCTCGGGTGGATCCGGCGGGACGATCGAGCAATTGACCTGGGACGGTGAAGTCGTCTGGCAGTTCCTGATCGCGGATTCCATAAAAAGGGCGCATCACGATATCCACCTGATGCCAAACGGAAACCTGCTTGCGATTGTGTGGGAAAGGAAATCCAGGTCCGAGATCATTGCCATGGGTTTTGATACGATTCAGAACCCCCAGCAGGAACTTTGGTCCGAGGCGATCTATGAGATTGACCCAACGAATGACTCTGTCGTGTGGTCATGGCATGTCTGGGACCACCTGGTCCAGGATTTTAATCCCTCAAAGCCAGGTTATGGAGATGTCAGCGGGCATCCCGGACGTATTCATATCAACTACCGGGGGAACACAAATCTGAACCTCGTTGACTTCCTTCATTTCAATGCTGTGGATTATTCGCCGATCCTGGATCAGATTATCATCAGTGTGCGGAATTTTGACGAGATCTGGATTATTGACCACAGTACGTCAAAAGAAGAAGCTGCCGGTTCCACCGGGGGTGCTTCAGGGAGGGGAGGAGAACTCCTTTTCAGGTGGGGAAACCCGCATGCCTACGATCGGGGCAGTCCTGATGATCGTGTTTTCTTTCAACAACACGATGTGCAATGGATCCTCGAACCGGAATTAATGGGCTCCGAGATCTATGGACAGATCTGTCTCTTTAACAATTTCATTGATGCCTCATACTCGAGGGGTCAGGTTTTATTTCCTGTCTTTGACACCATCTCGGGGACATATCTCATGGATACCAACGGTACATTTCTTCCGGGGCAAGTGGCATTTTCCCTGGCCCATCCGGACGAGCAACTTTCATTTTCTGCGCTGGCATCAAGTATCCAGTATCTGCCGAACGGAAATGTCCTGATGTGTGCTTCACAGCGTGGTTTTGCCTATGAAATCACACCCTCGGGAGAAGTTGTCTGGGAATACCGGACACCGATGATTTTCGGTCAGCGCATTGCCCAGGGAACGGTACTCCAGACCAGTCAGAATTTCACCAACCAGGTGGAGCGCTATCCCCTCGATTTTCAAGGCTTTGAAGGAAGGGATTTAATGCCCGGGGACTATCTTGAGCTTAACCCGAACCCTGAGTTGTGTGCCATGCTCACCTCAGTTCCATCACTGGAACATGAAACAATAAGCATCTTCCCGAATCCTGCCGGAAACAAGCTCTTCATCCAGGCCGATCGGGATATCCATTCTTCATTCCGGATTTATGAGCTCACTGGACGAACCGTGATAACCGGAAAATTTGATCCGGATAATAAGGGCATTGGTTCAATAGATCTTTCCGGCCTGGTCAGTGGCATATACTTGCTGGCCATCGGGCCTTTGGTTAAAAAGATTGTCATCCGCTGATCACCTGATGATCAGTTTCCCGATGTAAAAATGCTCTTTTGTATACACGTGCAGGAAATAAATGCCGCCTGCCGTCTTTTGACCCATTTTGATCAGGGCACCATTTTGGCCGTTGGGGAAAAATGTTACATCGGTTTCAGCACCCGTGGCACTAAAGAGACGAGCTTTTTCCGGGGACCGGCCGTTCAGCATCTCTACTCGGATCATGTCACCGGCAGCAGGGTTCGGATATACGATCATTTCGGAATTCGGCTTGGCCGCGAGGTTGTTTTCCATTGAAGTGGCCCCTTCCTGTCTGACATGAAGGATCTGATTTGCGGGGATGTCGTACAGCTTCTGGATATGGTGGCCGCCTGTCCAGTGGACCACGATGCTGTCAATATTTGTGATATCGGATAAGCCAAAATGTAAAATGCTTGAATTTTGGGAGCAGTGGCTCGATCCGCCCGTAAGTTCCCTCATCTGGGCAATCCCGCTGGCATAAACAATTGCCTTTGATCCGAATGCATCGCGATTTATGGTCGTGCCTTCAAGCCTGATTTCAATCCAGTTTTGTCCCTCCAACGTGTTTTCAAACAGCGGTGTAAAATTCCCAGGCGTGATTGAATCGGTAAGCACCACAGGAAGGATATCCACATCGCCGTCCTGGTCAAAATCACTTGTGGCCATCCCCCTGCTGATAAAATGGTTGTCAATGCCGGATGCCGTCTCCAGGTCCTGGAAGGTGCCTTCTCCAAGGTTGAAATAAAGTTTATCCCGGGAAAAAGTATCTGACATCAAAAAGGCCCCTGCAGGCAGAAATCCATTCGCCACATAAAGGTCCAGGTCCATGTCGTTGTCTGCATCCAGGAATGCTGTGCCCCAGCCCGCATACATGAGGGAATCCTGAATTGCCCATGTGTTTTCAACGCCTGCCTCATCTGCAATGTCCGTAAAAATGCCGTTCTGGTTCTCAAGGAGGACGTTCTTCCCGAAATTCGTGATGTAGTAGTCCGGGTCCAGGTCATTGTCAAAATCCCCGATGGCAATGCCCGTGCCGTACATTGCAATATTGCAGTTGGTGGGTTCGCTGACATCCAGGAATTCGCCCGGGATACTTTCATTTCTGAAAAGTTTGTTCGGCTCTATCCATGGGCCAAAATCATTTGCGATATAAAGGTCCGGGTCGCCGTCCGAGTCATAATCGGTTGATACAGCCGCAAGCCCGCAGCCTGCATCATTGGTCCCGAGTCCATTTTCGACCTTGGTGAATGTCAGGTCCCCGTTGTTCCTGTAAAGGGCATTTGCAAAACAGGTATGGTCATAGCCAATAACCTCATTGTCGTCATTATAGAGATACTTTTCCTCCTGGATATAATTGACCACATAAAGGTCAAGCAGCCCGTCGAGATCAAAATCAAGGAAAGTGGCCCCCATGCTAAATGTGAGATCTCCTTGACTGACCTGGTCCCAAATTTCCGTGAAAGTACCGTTGCCATGATTATAGAACAACAGGTTTCGGGCAAATTCAACATGTGCACTTCCCCGTGTCATGACAAATATATCCCGGTATCCGTCATTGTCAATGTCCCCGGTGACGACACCTGTGGTATAAAATGTATCGGCTATGGCGATCCCCGCTGCTGTGTTTTCCACGTGTATGAAAGTGCCGTCACCCTTGTTTTCATACAGGTGGTCTGCATCCTGCCCCCCGGTGATATACAGGTCATCATCACCGTCTGCATCAAAATCAAAAAACGCGGCCCCGCCACCCGCGAAATCCTGGTGGCTGGCTGCATGATCGATTTTCGCGGCATCCTTTACTTCTATATATGGTGTGCTGCGGAAGGAGGCGATGGCCGGATCAATATCAATTACCCCTCCGGTTGTACTTCCCTCAACGATGGTGACCCTTTCCCCTGCTCCCAGATCGGTCAACTTGTCTACATGCCCTGAGGGCCAGCGGACAAGAACGCTGTCAGCACTTTCCCTGGAGTCCAGCCCAAAAATGTGATGCTGTGAATTCTGTCCGATGAACCCGGAACCGCTGGTCGTGTATTTTGATTGGTAATGTCCGCTTGAAAAAACTTCAATGAAGGCACCAACCCCAAGTTTGTTGCTGGCAATGCCCTCAAGCGTGATTTCTATAAAATTCCCCGAAGTGGAATTGCTCCAAAGCTGGAATGAAAAGGGGAGGTGGTTCATCACTGCAATTTCCGGGATGCCGTCATGGTTGTAATCGCCCACGGCATTCGAAAAGCTCATGACGGTATCCCCGATAAAGCCTTCGGTGAGTTCCTCGAAAAAGCCGTCGCCCAGATTCTCAAAATATGCGCTGGATGTGGATTCCGTTCCAATGGAGATCCCGCTGACATACAGGTCCCAGTCTCCGTCATTATCCCCGTCAAGGAATTGCGCCCCCCAGCCCACATCATAGAATCCTGTACCGGTCTCAGCGGCAACTTCCTCAAAATGTACGCTCAGCGGATCCTGCTCATCCCTGAGACCCAGGTTGTGCAGCAGGGCATTCCCTTCCGGAATATTTGAGACATAGATATCCTGCCATCCGTCATTGTCATAGTCCCCCGGTGATACAGACATCGCATCGATGGAAATCCCGCTGTTTGATTCGTCGCTCATGTCTGCAAAGGTCCCGTTTCCCATATTGACGAGCAGGGTGTTCCGCCTGCGCCGGTCGTTTGCGATATAGATATCCGGCCACAGGTCATTGTTGACGTCAATAAATGCAGCACAAAACGGAAGCCTGCCGGGATCTGCCGTCCTGGTTGTTTTGGTCCATTCCCTGAACGTGCCGTCACCATTGTTCAGGTAGAAAACATTGTGATGCGGTTCCTCAGCACCCGGCCTTTCTCTCTCGGTATAGTACAGGTCCAGGAAACCATCCCTGTTGATATCCCCAAAACAGGCGCCGAAATGCCTTTTGTCATTGATTGGCAACCCAGCCGGTTGGGTTGAATCCACAAACTCCAGATTGCCGATATTCTGGTACAGCCTGTTCGGGGCTTCGTACCCGGTCACGTAAAGGTCCAAATCCCCGTCATTGTCATAGTCTGCCCAAAGAACCTGCTTCACTTCTCCCTGGAAAAAGATCTCCAGGTCGACCTCGGTGAAGCTCCCCCCATTGTTTTCATAATAGTGAATCCCATCCACATCGGCAAGTGTCAGGTCGTCCCAGCCGTCCCGGTTTACATCGATAAAGGATACTCCGGCCCCTGGTGCAGTGCCCTGATACTTCAGGTCGATACCTGAAGCGACTGCAACATCTGTGAACTGTGCTTGCAGGATTGTACAAGAGAGGAGAAAACAGAAGGAGATGAATGGTAGCTTGAAGGGCTTCATTATGACACAGACAGAAAATGAGGAGGTTTTTTTGAGGGAGCGTTTTCCTTTTTGAATCGTTATCATACTATTATGTTAACTTTTCTTTAACCATTCCTCCAAATTAAATGATTTCTAATGAAATGAAACGTCCTTCTTATCGAGCATGCAGTTTCAGGGTTTTCATTTGATGTTCATGGAAACAGGTTCAATTGAGAAATTGAAATTACCAGGAAGCGTTTTTACATTTGCTTCGTTTTCCTGATGATCATTTAACTTTGCCTTAACAAAGCGTTTTTTGATTTATTTTCTAAACAAAAATCAGAATTATGAAAAGACTCTCTTTACTCTTTGCCATGATGCTCATGGTAAGCGCGTGGAGTTTCGCACAAAGGACCGTGACCGG
>JARQTN010000113.1:3209-5477 GCA_029976695.1 Lewinellaceae bacterium | reverse complement strand
ATTTCAAAAGAATCTTTTAATTCAATAATTCAGCTACTCAAAACTGAGTACAATCTCATTATAAAAATGTCGGGGTTAACCCCTTTAATATGTACCTGTTTATGAATAGGTTGCAGATTGTTCGTTTACGCTGATTTAAAAATATTTATGCATAAGTCGGGTTAAAGCGTAATTTGATCGGGCCAATTCAATTTGAGGGACTTTATGAAACGTAGTACGATTCGATTCATCACCTGCTTATTCCTTTTCATTTCCCCCGGTGTGATCACGATTTGCCAGGCGCAAAGCCCACATCCGGAATCAAACTATGATGTCGATACCAATGTCATCCTGCCCCCGGCCTGGGCATTCGGCATCCTGTATGGCGGGTATACAAACCAGCAGGAAACCATTGACCGCATCAGGCAGATCCAGGCACACGCATACCCGATCGATGCCTACTGGATCGATTCCTGGTTTTGGGACTATGCCAACAGCGGAAGGGGGCCTGACAAGTACATCGATTTTGTCGCAGACACATCCGGTTTTCCGGACCGGAAAGGGATGTGGGACTTCATGGAACAAAATGGCATCAAGGGCGGCTTCTGGGTATGGGACTGCATCCTGAAAACGGGAAATGAAACCGCATTTGATGATTTTGAGTCCAGGGGATATTTCACCGACATCTATGTCAATAAAAACAACTGGCACAACAGGGGCACGAGCACGGCCATGAACCAGGAGCAAAAAGAACACCCCGGTACGCTCTGCGGGAATATCGATTTCCGGAACCCGGATGCAGCGGCCTATTTCAAGTCCAGGATGAAACACTTTTTTGACGAAGGGGCGGATTTTATCAAGCTTGACCGGACCACGGACCTGGCCACATGCAGGACCATGTTTGAAATGAGCCAGGAATTCGGAAAGGAATCCCGGGGGCGTGGGTTCATGTTATCCCACAGCACCATCTCAGAAAACGGGGAATACAAACGCTACCCTGCCAAATGGACGGATGATACTCGAAGTGACTGGACGGTCGAAAACCCGTTGGTCGAATTCGATTCCTGGGTGCCGAAAGTGGCTTTCAGGGAAAACATTTCCATGTTTACGGACCCTTCCCGGCCCACCAGTGAGATCCCGTTCCTGACGAATGATACAGGCGGGTTTGACAAGGGGTATGTGGATCGGCCCGAAGAGGAACTGTATATCCGCTGGCTGCAATTCTCCATGTTCAACCAGATCACGGAGGTCTTTTCCCAGCCGGAAAACCCGACAGCAAACCTCGCATGGAAATACTCCGCCCGGGCGGACAGCATTTTCCGTTCATATGCCCAGCGGCGGCTGCAACTCTTCCCGTACATCTACAGCTATGCACTCCGCACCCGCCTTGAAGGAAGGCACATGATCGGGAAATTTCCCGGTCACCCGGACCAGTTCCTTTTCGGGGAGGAGATGTTGCTGGCACCGGTCTATCAGAAAGGGGCAACAACCCGTGAAGTTTACCTGCCCGATGGAGACTGGGTGAATTTCTGGACGGGGGAAATTTTGCGTGGTAAGACAGCGCATTCAGTCAAAGCACCGATCCACCAGATCCCCCTGTTTATCCGGCAAGGGGCGATTATCCCGATGCGCAAACCGGCATTTTCGGTTGAGGCGGGAACCAGCGAAACCATTCTCCTCGAAATCTATGCCGGTGCAGATGGACGGTTTACTGTTTACGAAGATGACGGCACCAGCAACGATTACCTCTCCGGTAAAATCGCTTCCACCGCAATTGAATGGCATGAAACTGCAAGAACGGAAAGCACATTGAAAATTTCACCTGTTGCTGGCGCATACGAGGACATGCCCTCAACCCGCACCTGGATCATCCACTTGCATTCGGACAGGAAGCCTGCAGCAGTAGAGGTTGATGGACAACCTTTTCCTTTCATTTCTGACATGGAAAGGAAATTGGCCCTTGTGGAGGTTTCTTCCAATCCATGCGATCAGCTCCTTGAGGTTCTATTCAGATTTTGAATGCTTGAAATCAGCATCATAACACCTCTCCCATTTATTCTTAATTATGTCCCGGACATATAAGTATATCAAGCATCACAGTGCCGGCAAAGTCTTTTAAAAAATGGATATTCATCAAATGAAAAGTTATTTCCCGCTCTTACTCCTCCTGACATTTCATCTGACAGTATTCTGCCAGAAGGATAAAGGAACCGATTTTGAAAAGTTCACCGGCAGGTGGAAACTGCACATCGTCGAAGAGATAACGGATTCCCTGGATGCGTGGAAGCC
>JARQTN010000113.1:0-3109 GCA_029976695.1 Lewinellaceae bacterium | reverse complement strand
TGAAATGGGTCCGGCTGAATGACATGGAATAAACGGGAAATCGGGAAGGTGTTAATTCTCAGCGCCCAATGACAAGCTTGTACCCGATGCCGCGGATATTCACAATCTTCAGGCTTGGGTCCGGTTTCAGCTTCTTGCGCAGTTTCGAGATGAACACGTCCAGTGTGCGGCCCACATAATCCCCCTCATCGCCCCAGACTTCCCGGAGAAGTTCGTCGCGGTCCACAGGTTCATTGGCACCGGCAATCAGGATGGACAGCAGCTCCGTTTCCTTATGCGACAAGTCGGTCAATTCATCATTGACCGAAAGGGTCATGTTCCTTTTGTCAAACTTCGTGTTACCGAGCAACTGGATATCAGGTTCATCGTCCACAGACTCCTTCTTCCTGACCATATACCCGGCCACACCCGTCAGCAGGAGGAACGAAACGATCATCAGGGCAGATTTCAGGGGAACCGTTTTTTGGCTTGCCTGACCAACAACCCTGCCATCCAGTACAGTAACCACGATACTGTAGCAATCCTCCGGCAGCACTCTTCCCTGGCAGGGGATCAATAATTCATCACCCCCGTTGCGGATCTCGAAACTGTGCACCACCTCTTTCGTGTCACACTGCTCAACCTCTACCAGGCAACTGGAAGCAGCTCCTGTTTCTGCTATCACATTTTGGACAATCGTGATGACATCATCAGGATCAAACCCGAATTCAGACCCAAACCGGATCCTGTACATATCGTCCGTATGCTCAACCGGCATGACCCGGGAAGAATGATCCCCAATGCAATTCAGCATCTCATGCCCGATCATCCGCATCGCCACCTCGACGCGCTTCTCATTGACCGCATCATCAGTGGCAGCCTGTGACCCATTCGGGACCAGGAAGGCCGATGCAATTGCAGCAATACACAGAATTTGAAAGAATGCTCGGCTAAACGTCATGGTACAAATCTATGGGATTCTGCCCCAATTTGGGGTGATTTACACTGGTTTTGCACTAATTTACACTTCTCCGAGGCATTGAGGGACCGGGCAGGCTACCTTTGAATACAGAAATCAGGGGCTTTCACTTCCCCGGTAAAAAGCATGAAAAAAACTGCCTTTATGAAGAATTCATTTTTGTTCCTTTTGGTCCTGATCGCACTGCTCCCGCTTGAAAATGCGGCACAGGATGTTGAAATCAGGGAACCCTCATTCGGGTTCAATGTCATGTACCCTGCCGTATCCATGACAAAAAAGGACCTGGCTTCGGCGGTCCATGTGTCTGACCTGGACCCAAAATTTCCTGCATCCTGGATCCGGGAATACCTCCGGGTGGAGGTCACAACTTTTGAAAAAGGAAAAAAACGGATGACCACCGGTCACCAGGAAAAGCTGAACCGCGAACAGCGGGATGCCCTGGCGAAGGCTGATCCGGACAAGGATATTTCCATTTCAGTCCGCTACATCCCGGAAAATACCCTCGTGGATAATCCCCCGAAAACGCTGGAGTTCACCTGCTCGGTTGACCCTGAAACGGACGCTTCATATCCTGAAGGAAAAACCGGGCTGATTTCATACTTCAGGCAAAAAGTCATCCGACATCTTCCTGAAGGCCTCATTTCCGGGTATGACCTGGCCGCATACACATTTACAATAGATGAAAAGGGACAAGTCCTGGATCCAGCGATCTTCAACACATCAGGGGATGATCAAATGGATGCCCTGGTCCTTGAGGTCATAAGGAACATGCCAAAATGGGTCCCGGCCTGCCATGCTGACGGGACGAGGGACAGGCAAAAATTCGTTTTTACGATCGGGAACCTGGAAAACTGCATCGTCCCCTTATTGAATATCCGTTGTTGACAATTGGAAGCATGTTGATTTCAGGAACCTGGTTTCGGTTCCCGGCATACAACATGATATTTTCCTGGAATCCAGACCAGCACCGCTTTGGCCTTCGCCGGCTAAGTTTCGTGTCGGGGAATAAAAATCAAACATGAAAAAGAACCGGAATTTCATTATTTGGATGGCACTCCTCAGTTTGTGCTTTTCCTGTCAGGGCAGCCGTCCTGACGAGCTGCATGCAAGTGTCATGAAGCAGCCCCTGGAGCAAAACGTGGACACGAATGACTTTGACCCCTATTTTATCGAAAGCAGGGCGATTTCATCGCCGTATGGCCCGGAAAGCATCACGCGCAACATCATCCAGGACAGGAAAGGGAATATCTGGCTGGCCACCTGGGAAGGGATCATCATGTATGACGGCAAGTCGTTCACCAATTTCATGAACAGGGACGGATTGAGGCGCTACCATACGTTCGCCCTCCATGAAGACAGGAACGGCAACATCTGGGTGGGGACCATTGGCGCCGGGGTATACTTTTTTGATGGCAAGGGCTTTACCAATTACACAATGGAAGATGGCCTGGCCAGTGACCGGATCGGCTGCATCTACGAAGACAAAGCCGGCAATATCTGGGTGGGCACCGATGGCGGGCTGAGCCTGTACAATCCGGAAAATCAAGCCCAGGGTGGAAACGGGCTTTCTTTCCTGAAGTTCACCACGAATGACGGCCTGCCGGACAATGACATCAACTCGATCATGGAGGACAGGTCAGGCAGGTTCTGGATCGGCGCCAGGGGGGAAGCATGCTATTTTGACCCTGGAGCGGAATTTCAGCCCGGGGGGCAGCTTTCATTTTCACGCATCCCGCACAATGAGGGCCAGACGTTCATCAATGTGCGCTGCATTCTGGAAGATCAGAGGGGGAACATCTGGTTCGGCGGAAATGACGGGCTGCTGCGCTACTCCCCCGGTGTGGACAGATGGACAATAGACCCGGATGCAATTACCCTGTACACAAGCGCATTCAACGGCTATCTGTATGAAGACCGGAAAGGAAACATCTGGACCAGCTCGGTCTCCGAAAACGATCGCGAGGCATGGGTCCTGTCCCGGTATGATGAAAAGTCACTGGCAAATGCACAAATATCCCCAGACCGGATCTATGAAAGAGTCGGCATGTTCTTCGGCATCATGGAGGATCGGGATGGCCATATCTGGTTAGGCACCCATCATGGTGCTTGCCGGTATGACGGGAAATCAATCGACTGCTTCAGGGAAAGTGG
>JARQTN010000112.1 GCA_029976695.1 Lewinellaceae bacterium | reverse complement strand
CTCCCCGTTGTGTTCGACTGCAACGCTCCCGGGCCCATGGCGATATTATCATGCCCGGTACTGTTCGAAAACAGGGAGAAATACCCGTTTGCTGTATTCCGGTATCCCTCCGTATTCGAGTACAGTGAAAATGCACCGGATGCCGTGTTGTGATACCCGGTGGTGTTGAGGTAAAGTGACACATTCCCCATTGCCGTATTGTCATACCCGGTTTCATTGGCGGACATGGACAACCAGCCCATTGCTGTGTTTGAATATCCAGAGATGTTTGAGTGCAGAGCTTCAAAACCTGCAGCCGTGTTGTTGTATCCTGTTGTATTCTCGAACAGTGTTTTAGAACCAACTGCTGTGTTAAATTGGCCATGGAAGATTTCTGTAATACCCAGCCCATTGTAGAATAAAGCACTGTCACCTACTGCGACAAGTTTATCACGCTCTGTATTTTCAAACAATGCCCCGACACCAATCGCTACATTTGAAGAACCTGTCGTATTCTTGATCAGCGAATTCTTTCCCACCGCTGTATTGTAAAATCCTGTTGAATTCGTCACCAGCGCATCATCACCGACAGCGGTATTGTAGCTTCCTGTTTCATTCCAGTAAAGGGCATTGGGACCAAGAGCCGTATTTGCCCACCCCGAAATGTTCCTGTGCAGGGCACTGTGGCCAAATGCTGCATTATATGCTCCCGTGGTCGTGGACCCAAGTGCCGTGAAGCCAGTCGCTGTATTCGCAAATCCGGTGGTATTTGAAAAAAGCGTCTTTGAACCAATCGCAGTATTGAATTTCCCTTCATGCGTGCCTGTTGCACCCTGGCCGTTATTGAACAGGGCACTGTCCCCGACCGCTACCAAATTGCTCCGGTCCGTATTATGGTAGAGCGCAGAAATGCCTATTGCCGTATTATGTGAACCGCTTGTATTTGAATAAAGGGCATAACTCCCCACACCGGCGTTCAGGTGACCCTCTGTATTCAGATACAGGGCATCCCTGCCGATCGCCGTGTTTTCCGTCCCCGAAGTGTTGCTGTAGAGGGCCGTCCGCCCGATCCCGGTATTCGAATCCCCACCCAGGTTTGAAAACAGGGCATGGTACCCGGTGGCTACATTTGAATAACCGGTAGCGTTGGTAAACCCGGCATGGCTGCCGAGAAATGCATTCTGGTTGTCTGTCAGGTCATCATTTGCACCAGCACCCTGGCCGAAAAAGACAGAATTCCCATTGTTCATCACATCGAAAACCGCTTCATCCATCCGGAAGTATTCCGTTCCACGCATCGTAAAGTGGATCAGGTCCTCATCAGGCGTATGCTCGACCTCGATCTTCGTATCCTGGTCCCCATCCTGCAAAACGGCAACGACACCAGCCCTGACTTCAATCCAATTCGACCCAGCGAAACACCAGAAAGAATCCGTATCCAGGTCATACACCATCAGGCCCACTGCTGGTGACGATATCGCATTGCGCTCTGTGGTCGTCATCCGGGGAATAAGCAGCCCGCCAGTCGTTGACTTAACTTCTAGCATCGCGCTCGGATGCGGGGGCGATCCATCATCGGTAATCGATACATGCTGGGCATAAACTGGCATGTGTTGGATGAACAGGAAAATCAATCCGAAAAACAGGTGGCGAAAGAACTGAGAAGGAATCATATTTCTGGATTTTGGATCTGCGGAATTAAACAAAGGGGTCTCATTGCAATCATGAATTTCGACCAGTACGAGTCAGGCTCCTAATCCCATCATCAAATCTTCACGATCGTAATGCCACTTAGAATAGCCTCATACGCTTCCAGGTCAACGAATATCGAGTTGTGATCATTTCTGCTCAGGTTGATCAGACCTATATACTTGTCCATTTTCGGATTTAACTGCAGTTTCCCGATCAACTTTTTTTCTAAATCCCAGTTTACTCCCCAATCCCATTTCATGAGATCAACATTGGCAGGAAACATCAGATATTCATTCGGAACGACATGAACAGTGATCAAATAAGGTTCGGGATATTCATTGGGCAAATGAAGCATCAAATTAAGCTGACCATTCCGGATGAACAGCACATCATTCTTCACCATATGTTCAAGATCAAAATAATAAGCCGCACAAACCCCTGTTACCTCAAGTTTTGCCACCGGCTCGTATTCATTATTCTGCCAATATGCCAGGTTGGCTGCAGGAGTCAAAGGTGTTAACTGGACACCACCTGACCAGTCTACCTGTTCCGCACTTGTTGGCGCTCCCTGCGGGACATTCACCGAAACAGATTCAAGATGATGTCCGCTACTAATGGTTCGATTAGCTGGCTTGCCATCCAGCGTATTTGCAGAAAGACTTTCAACTTGCTTCCCCCGGGCACCAGCCAATTTTTCAAGCATATTGTTCAATCCTGGAATTTCCGTAGCAGCGTTTAATATGTCTTGTCTCAGGGAAAACAAATCTGGCCTGGGCATCGGCAAATTGATGGGAATTGCCTCCACTTTATTGCGCGCTTTAACGATGCCCTCTTTAGAAACCGGAAGCTTCATATCTAAGACCTTCGCTATTTTCTTCATCTCGACTTTCAAGCCTGAAATGCAGTTCTTGTTATCAACAGGTGCCGGAACTCTATTTTTCAAATAGCATACTGCTTTTTTCCCCTGAACACCCGGTTTCACGTATGTACAAGCCTTGCAATCCGGATCATTCTTACATGCTTCAATGCAAAGTGAGGCATCCGGTACACCAAGTTCAAAGCGCCGGTAGTCGTTTCCGGGTCGGTCAATATCTTGTTCCGTGACAACATTTCCTCGAGGTCTTTCTTGCGCTATTAGATTGAAAGGCATTAAAATCATCAAGGTGAAAAGGAGAAACAAGAGGACAGATACTGATTTCATAGGTAAATAGTTTTAAATCCACATGGATCGTATTAGAGAATATCACATTGAAACAGCAGCATTCTTTTCAACTTTGAATAAATAGCGGTCTTCATGTCCGGGCGGAATAGGACCCCATAGATGAATATTTCCACCATTTTTCTTATCCCCATTACAGATATATTTACCTGAGTACTTATGCTTGATCAGGTAAAAACCGTTCTCGGTTTCTTCAAATCTGAATTTATACCGATCCTGGTGTCCGGTTGGAATAGGTCCCCATAGATGGACATTACCCCCATTCTTGATATCCCCTGCACAAACCATTTTACCGGAATACTGATGGACGAGGTAAAAATATCCATCACCGGCATCGACCAATTGAAACTGGTAACGCGTTTCATGATCAGGCGGGACCGGCCCCCATTGATGCACATTTCCTCCATTATGCGTTTGACCGGCACACACATATTTACCGGAATATTTGTGCATCAGGAAGTAAAGATCATTTGCCGTGATCGGGGAATGAAATTCTGTTACAGGTTCTTCCATCAGTGTACGAACCTTGTCCTCAGGCCCTGTGATCACAAATGAAATGGCATATGTAATCGGAAGCGATTTGTAATTCGACCAGTCAAAGCAGGTGTTCTCCCAGTGCACAACGACTGAATTGTCCTGCTCAGTCGGGTATTTATCAATAATCGCAATGTAGGATCCAGCTTTTGAATCCACGAGTCCACCAATCAGGTTAAGAGATTTTTCAGCAAACCATTTTCCAATTCCTGCTGCCCCTCCTGCCATCGCTTCAAACATGTCCAGCAACTCGTTTGCCAAGACTTTTATCGTATTCAATGCCTCTCCTTCATCGATTCTTTTAAAAATGACCTGCTTAACATTGATTCCATCCGGTAGTTTCTTTTTGGAGAAGAAGACATCATTCCCATCATCTCCGATGATCCCGCAAGCGGGATCATGCGAAACAACTAAAACAGGTGGATGAACATCCACTGATGCATCATCCTGGTCATTTGGAGCCAGGTCCAGGAATTCCATTCCTGATATATTTGCGACTAAAAGCCTGGGACCAAACTGGATAGGACTTGACCACAGGTTTTTATCCGGATGGTCCTTCCGCTGGATGGTAACCAGAGCAGCCTGGTAACCCGGCAGCCCCTTGATTTTGGGTACGTGTGCCAATATCCCGGAGTCATGCCATTCCAGGATATTAAGATCAAGTTCAAGTTTTCCGTGAACAGGCTCGGAAAGTTCCAGAAAAATGCGCCCGGGGTTATCGCCGAGGTGTTTCCCTTTTAAAGCAAGTATGCCACCGGACACAGCACAAATTTTATTCTTCCAATCCCCATATTCAGGAACTGCACTGATCTGGTGAATATTTGGTCCGGCAAAATTGATGCTTACGGAATGACTGACTTTAAAATGCTGTTTGCCTTCTTTATAAACGATCAATTCACCTTTTGGAGATATATGTTTATCAGATGGCAAATAAGCGGGAATTTGCAAAATGAGAAGCTCATCGGACCACGCACGGCCCCAGTCATTTTCATAGGGGATGAGTTGGATAAGTTTTGGCGGCGGGGGATAATGGAACTCCTCGGCTTCTTCCTGGTATTGAAGGGCGACTCCTCCATGATCAATTCCAAAGTTATTTCCTTTGATCATCACGATCCCTCCCAACTGGATCATATCAGGCTGAGATTGCTGAGGGGCTGGAATGATTAATTGAATCTCAGGTTGCAGAATGAATGATTCAGGATTCGCCTTGATGGGCTGTTCTTTGTTTAACGTAACTTTATCCAACTCAAGTTTTGCAATATCTTTTAACTGGACAAAACCGGGATTTTGTTGTTTCTTTCCATCATCCTGCAAGGCACTGAATTGACCTTTCACCTTCATGATCTCATTCTGAAACTGTTCATCCTGGAGCCTGATGAGATCTCCATACCCTTTTTCCAAATTTTGACGAAGCTCAACTTTCCATTTTGCCCTAAACTCTTTCAGGTTTCGCTGATAAGTTTCGTTTACGCTTTGCCCGAAAATTGAAAGGGGTAAACCAAGTACAAATAAGAGGATCAGGAAAAAGGATCTTCCTGAAGATTGTTTTTGTATCAAAGCATGTTTCATAGGAGTTGAATTTTCTTGAAATAATAAATTCTATGCTTCATGCATTCTATGGAACAGGAAGCACCTTTCAGAATATAAATTTCTGCATCCTCGCTGTCGTATGCTTTGCGGAGCGTCCCAAATGTTATACGCTGTGTCTCAGAATTGCCATCAAAGCGGTAAAATCGCCTTCAACAGGCATTCATTACGTTTTTTTACAAGCTTGGACAACGATGCAATCCTCAATGGGTGATCATTGATTTCAAAGGACAAGTGCATAAAATGCCTGAATCAATTTCATCATATTGATGCCTTTGAGAACACTTACAACATCAAACATTCCATATCAAATTTTCTACAAGATGAAATTCGTCACCGGGATGGTTTAGTTCTTGGGATTTTGTTCCAAATGCTTGTAATTGTGTAGCAAAAACACGTCAGGCTTTCACGAAGTGCATGAGATTCAACCGAAAGCAATTCGAGTTTCGGTATACCCAACTAAAGTTGAATACAGTTGCTGCTCATATCATGTTTTAACTGGAA
>JARQTN010000111.1 GCA_029976695.1 Lewinellaceae bacterium | reverse complement strand
AAGTTGTGAGCCAGGGCTTTGGTGCCCTGGTTTTTTTGTTTCATGCCGACAGCTCTCCATTGACAGCCTCAAAAAACGCCTTCAGTTTTTTCCTGTCGAGCTGCCTGTTTGTGCGCACCCCGCTGCACAGGTCCAGGCCAAAGGGTTGTACGGTTTGAATGGCTTCTTTCACATTTGCTGCATTCAGTCCGCCAGCCAGGAACAGCGGGATTTGGATGGATGCCCTGATTTTCCTGCTCAGGGCCCAGTTGTGCGTCCGCCCTGTACCGCCGAGTTCTTTTACTGCGAGGTTGGGGTTACCACTGTCCAGCAGGAGCGCATCTGCATATTTTGAAGCCTCAATGGCTTGTCCAACTGATTTTTCATCAAGGACATGGATGACCTGGACCAGCTTCACATTTGGCAATTCACTGCGCAGGATTGCATAGACCTGGGGATCCAATCTGTCCACAATCTGTATGGTAGTCGTGTGCACGCGTTTGTAATGTGTAATGATGTCTTCCGGACTGGTTTCATTCGTCAGCAGAAAGGTCGAAATGGGCGGTGGTACTGTTCTGGCAATTTGAAAGATCAATTTATCCCCGATGACACCGGGCCCGCTTGGCATTTGGCCGACCAGGCCAAGTGCATCAGCTCCGTGTGAGATCGCAATCCGGGCTTCCTCGATGCTCCCGATACAGCAAATTTTGATCCTGGGTCTTTTCATTTTAATAAACTGATGATTTGACGGGTCTATCCCACAATATGATCCCAAAGGATGGCATAATCCCGGTTATTTGGTTGTTTCATCCCCCATTTCAGTGAACACCTTGTCAACCGGTTCCCAAAGCTCAATCTTGTTTCCTTCGGCATCCATAATGTGGACAAATTTTCCATAGTCATACGTTTCAATCTCGTCGAGAATGGTGACGCCATTCCCCTTGAGCTTCTCCACCAGACCTTCTATATTCTGGACCCTGTAGTTGATCATAAACTCCTTTTAAGACGGTTTGAAATAATCACTTCCTTTTCTGAAAGGACTCCATTGCAGGTAATTGATCTCTTCCGGCCTGTTAGCATTCCGGGTTTCAAAACTCGATCCCCATTGATTTACGGCGAGGCCAAGGTTTTCCGAATACCATTCTTTTGTCCTTTCAGGATCTTCGGAGAAAAAGAAAATCCCCCCGATCCCTGTTACTTTCGGGGTGTTTTCCCCGGAAGGATCCTGATGTGATTCTTGCTTTGTTTCGTCTGCCATGGATTATTGTTTTGTTTTGTCATTGCAGCTGCACATGATTGCGGCGAATAGGATGAAACATGCGAAGTGCCTCAAATGATGAATAAACATATCAGTTTTATGTTTCATTACCATTTCGGGTAATCAATTCTCTTCAATTATCTTCACTTATGTTGATGGCCAGGTCTCTATCATTTGATTGATCAGAGTGCGAAATGACACAATAAATGAAAATTCGATCCTACCTCCCGGCTTTAAATTTTACGAGGAATTCTTTCGGGCTCAGGACTGGAATTGTCGATTTTTTAAAGTCTTTCAGATTTCGGGTTACGATGAGATCACTTTGAGATTCTATCGCCGTATAATACTGGATGCAATCTTCAAAATCGCGAAAGTGGGTATCGTTTAATGCCAGTTCCAGTATTTTGTCATTTAACTCTGATGTGTTGACCAAAACCTTGAATTTTCTCAAGATTGATTTCGCATTCCTGACCTTTAAGACTTCTTGCAGGATATCGCAGGTATTTACCAAACTCAGGGAAGAAACGATCAAATCCACCTTTTGCAAATCAGCAAGTCAGGTCGATGACCTTGCTTTCCATTTCACAAATTGAAGATCATCAAAGCATTGTTCCTTACGAAAGTTAAACAATTCTTGAAAACACCTGCAATGACAATCAAATGGAAATGAAGCGCATCCTGCTTTATATCTGGTTTTACTTTATCGTATTGAAACAAAACTACGTCAATTGACGTTTATTATACGACAATTGTTGTAAACTTGTTGGTCTATGAGAGAGCGAATGGATGTTCTAAAAGGAGAGAGGCTGTTTAAGTACCTTGATGATCAGGAGATTATAGGCATAATCGATCGGTTAAGGGAAGGGCTGAAGTACAGTGCGTTTAATGCGATTATGCGGAAAAGTAACTTTACTTTTTACGAGTGGTCAATTTTTCTGAATATATCCGAACGTACACTCCAAAGATACAAGAGGGATAATAAATCATTTGATCTTACACAGTCTGAAAGGATCATTCAGATTGAGATGATCCGGCAGCTTGGCAATGAAGTCTTCGGAAGTAATCAGAAATTTAGCCGGTGGCTGGAATTGGAAAATATTGCCCTGATGAATCGGAGCCCAAAAGAGTTTTTGGATAACTCCTTCGGCATAGCATTGGTTCGAGATGAACTCATCCGGATAGAGCATGGTGTGTTTTCATGAAGGTTTACAGGTTGAGCAGAAGAAAATATGCTTCTGACCTGACTGGCTCCGGTGCGGAAAGGGCAGGAGGAAGGTGGAATAGCAGGGGCATTGCAGCTATCTATACAAGTGAGACACGTGCGCTCTGTGCGCTGGAGGTTGCCGTGCATCTCCCGTTAAATTTGACTCCTGCAGATTACTGTGTGATTACCTTGTATGTTCCTGACGAGAATATTCTGATAGTAGATCAAAATGACCTGCCCAAAGGCTGGAACAGTGTACCTCACTCTGATTCAAGCCAAAAATTTGGAGATCGCTTTCTTAGGGGTAATGTCTGGCTGGCTATTCGGCTGCCATCAGCCATTGTGCCAGAGGAATTCAATGTCATCTTAAACCCTAAGCACCAGGAAATCGGAAAGGTGAAAATTCTCGATATGAGTGACTTTCCATTTGATGATCGGCTTTTCAGATAGTTGCTTCTTCAAGGGCATGGTAATTGATACCTGCATTATTGAAAAAAGTGATGTGTGCTGTGGAAAAATGTGTAGATTCCAAGATACTAACTAATGGGACTCACCAGGTTTGATCATCAACAATTTTCCTGGTGACCACTCTTCTTTCCAGGAAATGGATCTCCGGAAAACCATTCAATCCGACAAAGCGAATACATCCGAAGATGGATGCCTTGCTCTACACGTTGAACAGAAAATGCATCACATCGCCGTCCTGCACCACATATTCCTTCCCCTCGATGTGCATCTTGCCTGCGGCTTTGACTGCCGCTTCAGATCCGAGCTCCACGAAATCGGGGTAGTGGATCACCTCGGCGCGGATAAAGCCTTTTTCAAAATCGGTGTGGATCACGCCGGCTGCCCCGGGGGCTTTGGTGCCCCTGCGGATCGTCCAGGCACGCACCTCTTTTTCGCCTGCGGTGAAATAGGTGATCAGGTCCAGCAGGTGGTAGGCGGAAAAGATCACGCGGTTGACACCGGGCTGCTCCAGCCCCATGTCCTGCACAAATTCCATGCGCTCCTCGTAGGTGTCGAGTTCGGCGATATCCGCCTCGATGCCTGCGCAGATCCGGATGATCTCGGCATTCTCGCCGGCAACAGATTCCTCAAAACGGGCCGAGTGGGCATTCCCCTCAATGACCCCGTCCTCATCCACGTTGCAGACGTACAGGATCGGTTTGGAGGTGAGCAGCATGATCTCTTTCAGGAGGTCCTTGACAAATTCGCTGTCGTGTACATCATAACTGCGCGCGGGGTTTTCAGCTTCCAGGTGGGCCAGGATCCCTTCGAGGACCTCGACAGTTCTGATGTCGTCCTTGTTGGCTGATTTGGCCGCCTTGCGGGCTTTGTCCAGCCGCTTTTCGACGGTCTCGATATCCTTGAGGATGAGCTCGGTGTCGATGATCTCCTTGTCCCGGACAGGATCCACGTTCCCGTCCACATGCACGACATTGTCATCGTCAAAGCATCGGATCACGTGCATGATCGCATCGACCTCGCGGATATTGGCCAGGAACTGGTTGCCTAACCCTTCGCCCTTGCTGGCACCCTTGATCAGCCCGGCGATGTCCACGATCTCCACGGTTGTGGGGACCGTGCTTTTTGGGTTCACCAGTTCGGTCAGCTTGTTGAGGCGTTCATCCGGAACGGTGATCATCCCGACATTCGGGTCCTTGGTGGCAAACGGGTAGTTTGCCGCCAGGGCCTTTGCCGAGGTCAGTGCATTGAAAAGGGTGGATTTGCCTACATTTGGGAGTCCGACGATGCCGCATTTCAGAGCCATGCATTCCGTGTTTAATTGTCTTGAATGATCAGGCTGTTTCGCCCGAATAAGCGCGCAAAGGTATTAAAAGAAAACAGGAGATGAATTACCTGGCACACATCTATTTATCCGGTGATGATCCGCTCGTGATGATCGGAAATCTGATCGGTGATATGGTCAGGAACCCGGACCTTGAAAGGCTTTCAGAAGGCGTGAAAGCGGGCGTGGCGCTGCATCGTTTTATCGACTCCTATACGGATAATCATCCGGATGTCCGGAAGCTGAATGCCATTTTCAGGCCGACACAACGCAAGTATGCGCCTGTCATCTCCGATATTATCCTGGACCATGTCCTCGCAAGGCGGTGGGATGATTGGTCAGAATTTTCCTTTGCATCCTGGTGCGATCAGACCTATCAACTGATCGACGAACACTACCAGCAGATCCCGTTTCATGCCCGCAAGCGGGTGGCCTCCATGGTGGACGGGCGGTGGCTGGATACCTATGGTTCCGAAAAAGGCGTCCGGTATGCGCTTTCCCGCCTGTCAACAAGGGCACGGTTTGACAACAGGATTGAGCAAGCTTATGATGTGTATGAAATGAAACAGACTGAAATCGAAAGCCTTTTTGAATCGTTTTTTCCGGATATCAAAAGCGCCTCGGCAGGATTTGTCAGGCAGAATGAACAGGACCTGATGGATTAGCCCAGGATCAATTTTGATGGAATATCCGGGATGCCGCTGCCATTTGTCTGAATCACGGATATGCACTGATTTGGTGATTTCACGGATTTTGACCAGCATCTTAAAGAACGAGCCGCCTAAAAGTAAGCGATTTACTGCCAAAGTTGATAAGTAAGCCAACTTCGAGTTTGTAAGCTTTATGGTAGTTGAGCGCTTGTGCCAAATGCACATCCTCTAACTGGATCAGGGCCTTTAATTCTACTAAAACTTTTCCTTCAACCACAAAATCTGCCCTGCGCGTTCCAATGGGTTCGGGCAGGTCTTTGTAGAAAATGTCTTGCTCTATCTCACGCGCAAATTCAAGGTCTCTTTGTTTCATTTCCCAAGCCAATGCTCGCTGGTATATCACTTCTTGAAAACCATTGCCCAAAAAGGAATGCACGTCGAATGCCGCTCCAATGATCTTTTCTGTAATGTCCTTATATTTTAATACGACCATATCAATCTGTGAAATCCTTAAATCCGTCTCATCCGTGATTCAGACAATAATCGTCAAATTTCCATGAATGTTTGTTTCATTCCTTCTTTCATCGGAAAGGAAACTCTGATCAGTTTATGTCCAGGAGCAGGATCAATTGAATGCCGAATTGTTCTTTTGATTTTCTGGGAATAAATAAACC
>JARQTN010000110.1 GCA_029976695.1 Lewinellaceae bacterium | reverse complement strand
CCTTCCTCCCGAAATCCCTACTTTCGTGCTTCCTTAGAAACGAAAGTAAATCCAATCGGAAATGGCGAAAATCATCTATACGAAGACCGACGAAGCACCCTTTTTGGCAACCTATTCCTTCCTCCCGATCATCGAGGCTTTTTCCTCCTCTGCCGGTGTGGACGTGGAGTTGCGGGACATCTCATTAGCCGGACGCATCCTGGCGGCCTTCCCGGACTATCTCACCGAAGCGCAGCGTCAGAGCGATGACCTTGCCGAACTGGGCGAACTGGTCAAAATGCCTGAAGCGAATATCATCAAGCTGCCGAATATCAGTGCATCGGTGCCGCAGATGATCGCTGCGATCAAAGAACTGCAGGCCAAAGGCTATGCCCTGCCGGATTACCCGGAAGAGGCCAAAACGGAAGAAGAGAAAAAGATCCTCGCCCGGTACAACAAGGTCAAAGGAAGCGCCGTGAATCCCGTGCTGCGCGAAGGCAACTCGGACCGCCGGGCACCGAAACCGGTCAAGGCCTATGCACGCAAGCACCCCCACCGCATGGGCGCCTGGTCCCCGGATTCAAAGACGCATGTGGCCACCATGGGCAAGGATGATTTCCGGTCAAATGAAAAATCCGTGACCATCCCGAGGGCAACTTCCATCACGATTCGCCATATCGACACGGATGGCCACATGACGGACCTGAAAAAGGACCTGAAACTCCAGGCAGGTGAAGTGATCGACGGCACCTTCATGAGCAAGGCAGCACTGGTGCGGTTCCTCGAGGCACAGGTCAGCGAGACCCGCGAACAGGGTATCCTTTTCTCGCTCCACATGAAAGCGACCATGATGAAGGTATCCGACCCGATCATTTTCGGGCATGCCGTAGAGGTGTATTTCAGTGAACTGTTTGAAAAACACAGGGCGACCTTTGAGATCCTGGGGGTTGACACGAACAATGGTTTCGGCGATATAGTCAGCAAGATCAAGGAACTGCCCGATGAAAAACGGGCAGAGATCGAAGCGGACATCCAGAAGATCTATGACAATGGACCTGACCTTTCAATGGTCAATTCCGACCTGGGGATCACGAACCTGCATGTGCCGAGCGACGTCATCATCGACGCCTCCATGCCAGCCATGATCCGGAACGGCGGGCAGCTGTGGGACAAGGACGGCGATACGCGCGACACGAAGGCCGTGATCCCGGACAGCAGTTATGCCGATGTGTACGCAGAAACGATCGATTTTTGCAGGGAACATGGTGCATTTGACCCGACTACTATGGGGAGCATTCCCAATGTCGGCCTTATGGCGCAAAAAGCCGAGGAATACGGATCCCACGACAAGACATTTGAGATCCAGGCAGACGGGCAGGTGATCGTGGTCGATTCGGATGGGAATACACTAATGCAACACAATGTCCAAAAAGGCGATATCTGGCGCATGTGTCAGACAAAGGACCTGCCCATCCGCGACTGGGTCAAACTCGCCGTTTCCAGGGCAAGGTCGACGAACACGCCGGCCGTTTTCTGGCTGGACGAAAACCGTGCGCATGATGCCGAGCTCATCAAAAAAGTCAGGCATTATTTGCCTGAACACAATACAGAGGACCTGGACATTTTCATCAAATCACCGAAGGAAGCGACACGCTACTCACTCGAGCGGATGAAAGAAGGAAAGGATACCATATCCGTTACAGGGAACGTGCTCAGGGACTACCTGACGGACCTGTTCCCGATCCTCGAGCTGGGGACCAGCGCCAAGATGCTGTCCATTGTGCCGCTCATCGAAGGCGGCGGTTTGTTTGAAACAGGTGCCGGTGGTTCCGCACCGAAGCATGTGCAGCAATTCCAGAAGGAAAACCACCTCCGCTGGGATTCATTAGGTGAATTCCTGGCGCTGGCCGTGTCTCTTGATTTCCTGGGGGAAAAGTACGGCAATCCTCAGGCAAAGATCCTCGGCGAGGCGCTCGACAAAGCCACGACCGAATACCTGAACAACAACAGGTCTCCATCCCGGAAGGTGAACGAGCTGGACAACAGGGGCAGTCATTTCTACCTGGCCATGTACTGGGCAGAAGCACTGGCAGGCCAAACGGATGATCCTGCGCTGGCAAACACATTTGCACCGGTCGCAAAAGCGATGCAGGAGCAGGAGGAAGTGATCGTAAATGAACTGAATGCCGTACAGGGGAATCCTGTGGACATGGGTGGCTACTACTTCCCGGTTGAAGAACTGGTATCCGCGGCCATGCGCCCGAGCAAGACGCTGAATGCGATCATTGACGGGTTGAAATAAGATTCACGAAAATCCGGAAATCACCCAAAGTGAAAAAACAACTGGGCTTCCTCAACCGCTACCTCACCCTGTGGATCTTCCTTGCCATGGCGGTCGGCGTCGGCATCGGCTACTTTTTCCCGGCATTTGCACACAGGATTGACTCCTACAGCAGCGGAACAACCAACATCCCCATCGCGATCGGGCTCATCCTCATGATGTACCCGCCACTGGCAAAGGTAAATTACAGGCTGCTGCCAAAGGTGTTCAGGAACGTCCGGATCCTGTCCATTTCACTCCTCCTGAACTGGGTACTGGGGCCTGCCCTCATGTTTGTGCTTGCCATCATTTTCCTGAGGGCCTATCCGGAATATATGGTCGGGCTGATCCTGATCGGACTTGCCAGGTGCATTGCCATGGTCCTGGTCTGGAACGACCTTGCGGAAGGAAGCAGCGAATACGGGGCCGGACTGGTTGCTATCAACAGCATCTTCCAGGTGTTTGCCTACAGTTTTTATGCGTGGATCTTCATCACCAAGCTCCCTCCCCTTTTCGGCTTTGAGGGCGCCATCGTCGATATCTCCATTGCCACGATCGCAGAAAGCGTGGCGATCTACCTGGGCATCCCTTTCCTTGCGGGCCTCCTGTCCAGGATCATCCTCGTCAGGCGGTTAGGGGAAGCATGGTACCGCAACAAATTTATCCCGTTCATTTCGCCTGTCACCCTGATCGCGCTCCTGTTCACGATCATCGTGATGTTCTCGCTCAAGGGAGAGCTGATCGTGGAGATCCCGATGGATGTGGTCCGCATTGCCATCCCGTTGCTGGTCTATTTCACCCTGATGTTCGGGATCGGTTTCTTTGTCAGCAAGGCCATGGGCGCCACATATGATCAGAATGCTTCCATCTCTTTTACGGCAGCCGGCAACAATTTTGAGCTGGCCATCGCGGTAGCCATCGCCGTATTTGGCTTGAATTCCGGGCAGGCATTCGCCGGCGTGATCGGCCCGCTGGTCGAGGTGCCGGCCCTGATCTTGCTGGTCCGCGTTTCATTCTGGCTGAAAGAGAAGTTTTACTCGACCACACAAAGGCAAGGGGAGCGCCCGTAGCAAGGCCACTATTCAAGTTTGAACTGGACAGGGATCACTTTCCTCACCCTGACCACCATGCCATCCATTTCGGCTGGCGAAAAGGTGACGCCCTCCGTAGCGATGCCAAATGCCCGCTGAGCTTCTTCACCGCACCCGAAGCCGATATCCTCCACAATCGTGATATTTTCGACCGTGCCGAAAGTCGAGACCTCATACTCCAGCCTGACACTTCCCTCGACATTGTTCTGCCTGGCCTCGGGAGGATATGAGATTTCCTGGAGCAAAGCGATCGCAAGCCCCTCCTCTCCCCCATCCAGGTACTCAGGTGCCTTGCTGATCTCACGGTACTGCCAGGCACCGTCGATGTATACGTCGCACTCGATGACCTTCTCCTTCTGACAGGAAGAAACAAGGGACGAAATCGACAATACAAGAAGGATGACAAGGCAATTGCGCATATTCAGGCGATTATTCAATTTCGGATTGGTTCGACAAATGCGTGCTTAACCCACCTGGGTGAGCAGCTCCTCCAGTTCGATATTGCCCAACAACTGGGCATGCTTGATCGCGGAATTCCCGTCCTGGTCCTCCAGATTCGGGTCCGCTCCATGTTTCATGAGAAGTTTGATGAGTTCTTTTTGACCGAATGTCACCGCGAAGATCAGGGCTGTTGCACCCTGGTTATTCCGGGTATTCACATCGGCATCATAGGACAGGAGAAGCTCTGCCAATTCTGTAAATCCCTTGAAGGCGACACCCATGAGGGCAGTATTCCCCGAGGCATCCTGGGCATTTACGTCAGCACCGGCATCGAGGATGACTTTTGTGATCTCGTATTCACCCAGGTAAGTCGCCATGATCAACGGGGTGAATCCGCGCTGGTCGGACTCGTTGATCGCTTCCGGCAATTGCTTGAGGATGGATGCAACGCCCTCGGCATCTCCTTGTCGCATCAGGTGGAATAATGTATCCATGGATCAGTTTGTTTTCTTCAAAAATTCCGCGAATCAAAGTCGTAACCTTTGACTTCGCATTCAACCGAAAAGATACAAACTCCTTACATGCTAGGCCATGCAAATGAGAAAATTCCCGTTTTGAATTTAAGATTTCCTTCTTCTTCACAATGAGAAACCATAAGAAAAAGTTATCATAAATTCGTTGAAGCAAGGTTCCCTTATTTCCATTGGATATGAAAATCACATTACAACAGTTGGAATATGCCCATGCCCTGAGAAAGACAAAGCACTTCGGCAAAGCAGCCAGGTCACTGCAGATCTCACAACCGGCCCTAAGCATGCAAATCAGGAAACTGGAGGAACAATTGGGGTTCAGGCTCTTCCAGCGATCGCACAGACAGGTCGATGTCACGGAAAAAGGCAGTTTGTTCCTGGACAAGGCTGCGCGGCTGATCAGCGCTGCCGACGACCTGGCCGGTTATGCCCGGGCACTCAAGGTCAGGCCCTCGGCTGAATTGAAGATCGGGATCATCCCGACGCTGGCGCCCTACCTGGTGCCCCTGTTCATCAACCAGCTCAACGCGCAACACCCCAAATTGAAGATGCTGATCAAAGAGGCACTGACCGAGGATATTATCGAACAGATCAGGGGCGGCCAACTGGATGGCGGGATCATCTCAACGCCGGTACAGTCCAAAACTGCACTGGACATGACACCAGTCTTTTACGAGGGATTCAAGCTTTTTGTCTCAAATGACCACCCGCTTTACAAAAGGAACAAGATCCAGGTTAGCGATATCCCGGATGATGACATTTGGTTGCTACGCGAAGGGAACTGTTTTCGCGACCAGGTCAACCACATTTGCGACATTGCCCGCAATACACGCAACCAGGAGCTGTTTCATTTTGAAAGCAATTCGATCGAGTCACTGTGCCGCATCGTCGAGTTCAGGGGCGGCGTGACGTTCCTGCCCGAACTCACCACGATCCACCTGGGCAATGAACGCGAAGACATGATCAAGGAGCTCAGCGGAAAAAAACAGGTCCGGGAAATCAGCCTGATCCATTTGCCCGGCCACATCCGGAAAGGAGACTTTTCGAAAATCATCGAGATCATCCGCAGCAATATTCCTTCCACAATGCTTCGCAAAGGAAGCGCGCGGTCAGTTCCGACAAATGTGCGTGTATGAATTCAGTTCAGTTTTTCGATTGTTCATTTGTTTACATGCTCGCTTGTTCCGATGCGGAATAATTGAACATGCGAATAA
>JARQTN010000109.1 GCA_029976695.1 Lewinellaceae bacterium | reverse complement strand
GTGTATCGACCGGGTGGCAGCTTGCCCTGCGGTCGAGAAACATCTATGGGCCCTATGAAGAAAGGGTCATCCTTGAGCAGGGAAGTACAGAAATCAATGGCCCGCACCAGGGCGGGCTCGTCGAAACGCAAACAGGCGAATGGTGGTTTATCCACTTCCAGGACAGGGAGGCATACGGACGCATCACGCACCTGCAGCCTGCGGGTTGGGAAAATGACTGGCCCCGGATGGGCATCGACCTGGATGGGAACGGCATCGGCGAACCAGTATTGGAACACAATAAGCCTGAGACAGGAAATATTTCTCCTGGCATTATGACTCCTGTTGAAAGCGATGAATTCAATGACGGCAAACTGGGCCTGCAGTGGCAATGGCACGCAAATTCCAATGTGGTCTGGAGCGCTGAATTGCCGGGGAGCGGCCATTTGCGCCTGTTTGCCATCAACCGCAATGCAGATGACCCGAACCTCTGGAATGTGCCCTACTTGCTCCTGCAAAAATTTCCTGCACCTGACTTTACAGCGACCACAAAGGTTGAATGGAATGTTGAATTCGATGCCTGGCAGCAAAAAAAGGCCGGGCTGATCGTCATGGGGGATGACTACGGATATGTTTCCATCGGGCAGGACGAACTCGGAAACTTCCTCGAGCAGGTCTTTTGTACGGGAGCCAAGCACGGGACTGCTGAACAGGTCAATGCCAAGGTACGCATCAAATCGGAATCAGCCTTTTTGCGCGTCCGCATATCAGGGCCTGATGCCGTTTGTCAATTTTCATATTCCGAAGATGGCAAGGATTTCAAGTTGCTCGGTCAGCCTTTCCAAGCCAAACCGGACACCTGGATCGGGGCCAAAGTGGGGCTTTTCTGTCTCAGCAAGGACACCAGCAAAAGGGGCAGCTATGCTGATTTCGACTGGTTCAGGATAACCAGTCAATAGAAAAAATGTATCCGATGCGTATCGTCATTCAGGGCGTGCACATCAACTTCCACCATGAAAACAAAAGCAATGCGAAAAACCATATTTACCCTACTGATTCTGGCAACAGCAATGGTTCACCCCCGCTCTCAGCAATTGGCATTCCCGACCGCAGAAGGCTACGGAAAATTTGCCCGAGGTGGACGAGGTGGCCTAGTGTATGAAGTGACAAATTTGAATGACCATGGAAAAGGAAGCCTCAGGGAAGCAGTAGAAGCAACCGGCGCCAGGACTGTTGTGTTCAGGGTATCTGGAAACATTGAACTTGAAAGTCCGTTACGGATCGAGCATCCCTACATCACGATTGCCGGGCAAACCGCTCCCGGCGACGGGATCTGTATCCAGAATCATCAATTGAGCATTGATGCCGACCACGTAATCATCAGGTATATCAGGGTGAGGTTGGGTGACAAGTCGGGTAAAGATTACGACGCCATCGGAAGTCGATATACTCGACACATCATACTCGACCACGTATCCGCAAGCTGGAGCGTGGATGAATGCATGTCCATATACCACTGTGACAGCATTACGGTGCAGTGGTGCATTATCTCCGAAAGTCTGAGCCAGTCAAACCACGTGAAAGGTGCACATGGTTTCGGGGGCATCTGGGGGAGCAATCATGGCACATATCACCACAACCTTTTGGCGCATCATTCAAGTCGGAATCCCAGGATGGCTTCAGGTTCGGGACATACTGATTTCCGGAACAATGTGATCTATAATTGGGGGTACAATTCCTGTTATGGCGGTGAGGCATTTCAACCACGCAGTGACAAATTCACTTTTTCTCAAATCAATATGGTGGCCAACTATTTCAAGCCTGGCCCCGCAACCGAGCCGGGAAAGGTATCGTACCGGATCGCAAACCCTTCGTTTCGAAATGAAACGGACGATTTTGGCCGGTGGTACATTGCAGAAAATTTCATGGAAGGCAATCAAACCGTTTCTACCGATAATTGGAACGGCGGTGTGCAAACAACGATCGCTCTCGAAAAAATCAAACGTGATAAGGCATGGCCCTCCATGCCGATAAATCAGCAAACTGCAGTTGGAGCTTTTGAACTTGTACTTTCAAATGCCGGGGCTATTTTACCAAAACGCGATGTGATCGATGCACGAATCATTCAGGAAGTAAAAGGCGGTTATGCGACTTATGAAGGGGAGAGTTACAAGAAGTCTCATACTGTGGCTGATCCAAATATTGCCTGCGGAATTATTGACTCACAAAATGATGTCGGTGGTTGGCCTGTACTCAATAGCCTGGAAGCTCCGGCAGATAGCGACCACGATGGTATGCCTGATGCATGGGAGGATCAAAACAACCTGGACAAGTTCGATCCTGAAGATCGAAATCGAGTTTCAACAGACGGATACACAATGCTTGAAGTGTATTTGAATCGCATCTGATCAAGGAAGCCGGCAATACACAGAATTTTACCATCCCGTCTTCCAGGCTATACGTGATCCTGCTACATCCTGACCTCAAAAGGCGTCATCGGCAGACCCGCACTGTTATACACATTCGCCCCGTCCGGGTTGTTGGCCCATGCATAACGCACAACTGTCGGGTTGGCAACCTCATCGTGCCACACGGTGATCTTGCTGCCTTTTATCTGCGCCTTCGCCCACCTTAATGTCTCTCCGTCATTGGAGATCGCAAAATATCCAGGCGGGTTTCCGTCTAATGTCTTCAGGCCCTTGCCGGAATGGTCCATATGGATCACGACCTTCTCCTTTCCGAAACGGGCTTTCCCCGGAACCGGGCTTTCGGCGACCAGGTGCTTTTCGCTGTAGGCCAGTTTGCGAGCGAGGAGGGAGAGCCGATAGCCCACATCTTTTTTGTTCAATGGATGGACATCGTTCCATTCGCCCAGGTCGATCGTCACGGCCAGCCCGGTATTTTTTTCATCCAGGCAATCCAGCTGTTCCTGACGCAAGCGGGCCCAGGAGCTCTCGACAGGCTGGTCAGTGGTTTTCATAAAATTGGGGAGCTGGACGATGAAGAACGGAAAATCCCCTATCCCCCACCCATTCCGCCAGCCGTCCAGCATGACGGAAAGCTTTTCTGCGTAATCATCGGGCCTGCCGGCATTGGATTCACCCTGGTACCAGAGTGCGCCCCGGATCCGGTATTTCTCCAATGGTGCGATCATCGCATTGTACAACCCGCCGGGCTTCCAGCGGATGAATGTCGGCCCGCGGAGCGCCTCCATTTCAGCGCCCATCCGCAATTTCCACCCGCCCTCCAGGCTGATCGTATCACTCCCGGTAAACAGGTAATACGGCTTGTCGGCAATAAAGCCGCCCCTTCCCGACTTGCTGAGCACACGCACCGTAATGCTGTTTTCTCCCTTTTTCAGGACGCCGGCAGGGATCTTGTACTTCCTGGGCGGATACTGGTACCCGGTCGTGCCCACAAACGTTCCGTTTACAAAAGCAAAGTCCTGGTCCACGATGCGGCCAAGCCAGAGGTTTACTTCCTTACCAAGAAAAGATTCAGGGACCTCAACAGTCTTGCGGAGCCAATAGGATCCGTTCCGGATTGCCCCCGTCAATTCGGTAAAAAACCCGGGTACCTGGAATTCCGTGGATTCATCCCCGGGCCAGTCGGCAGATGCCCAAACAGCATTCCTGCCATCCATCCCGGGATCTTCCAGATCGACCGTCCTTTGCCATGCCTGAGCCCGCTCCTGGTCGGCTTTCCGGATACTGTCGATCAGGGCTTCGCTTTTATACTTCACCATTTCGGCATAGTCATCCGGAAATTGCCTCAACCCTTCTTCGCCGATCCAGGACTCGATCGGCGACCCACCAAGGGCCGCATTGATCAGGCCAATGGGCACCCGGTACCGGTCATACAGGAAAGTGGCAAAATAGTACCCAACCGCAGCGAAATCCAGCACGGTTTGTTCCGACAGCGGCACCCATGTACCCGACTCCAGGTCAGCCTGGGGTGCCTTGAAGTTGAAGCGGTCCGGAACAAGGAACTGCCGGATGTTCGGGTTGTTCGCATTCTCCATGATCTCCGGGTAGGCATCGATGATCCGGCTGACCGTCAGCTCCATATTGGACTGGCCGGAACACAGCCATACTTCTCCGAATAACACATCGTCCACCGTCACCTCATTTGTACCCCTGAACGTGAAGGTATAGGGTCCCCCTGCTTTCTGAGCAGGAAGAAAGATCTCCCAGTTGCCCTCTTGGTCGGCGACAGTCGATAACACACGCCCTTCAAAAGCTAAATCAACCTGTTCACGGGGTGACGCCCATCCCCAGACGCGTACTTCGGCATCCCGCTGGAGGACCATCCCGTCGCTGATAAGTTTTGGCAGAGAGATTTCCGCAAGGCAAAATTGATGGCTAAGAACAAGCGTGGTAAAAACCAGTATGCCCAGGCAAACAAATTTGACCTTAATTTTCATCATAAGGCGGTTTTGTAAATTTATGGATTCAGATCATCGCTTTGACTATAAGTAGTTGTTCAGGATATTCTCAAACAACTCCTGCCTGCCACTGATCTGCTGCGGCTCCCCGGAGGCACCTGCCAAACCGGCCAGTTCCTCAAGTGAAAGCCTGCCATCCTCGAATTCTTTTCCCTTTCCGGAATCAAAACTCGCATAGCGTTCCCGGCGAAGTTTCCTGTAGTCGGAATGCTCCAATACGTCATGGGCGACACGCAATGCCCGCGCAAATGCATCCATGCCCCCGATATGCGCATGGAAGATATCTTCCAGGTCAGTCGAATTCCTCCGCGTCTTCGCATCGAAATTTATCCCGCCCCCTTTCAGGCCGCCGGCCTCCAAAAAGACGAGCATCGCCTCGGTCAGTTCCATGACGTTGGTCGGAAACTGGTCGGTATCCCAGCCGTTCTGGTAATCACCCCTGTTCGCATCCATGCTGCCCAATGCACCGGCATCGGCGGCCACTTGCAGTTCATGCTGGAACGTATGCTGGGCCAGTGTGGCATGGTTGACCTCGATATTCAGTTTAAAATCGCCCAACAAGTCATTCTCCCTCAGGAAGTTCAGGCAGGTCGCCGCATCAAAATCATACTGGTGCTTGCTGGGTTCCATGGGTTTTGGTTCGATCAGGAACACGCCCTCAAAGCCGTTCTTGCGGGCATAGTCCTTCGCTGCGTGCAGGAAGGTCGCCATGTGGTCGAGTTCGCGCTTCATGTCCGTGTTGAGCAGCGACATGTACCCTTCCCGGCCGCCCCAGAATACGTAGGCATCCCCGCCCAGTTTGATCGTCGCATCCAGGGCATTTTTCACCTGGGCGGCTGCATACTGGACAACATTGAAGTCCGGGTTGGTCATCGCCCCATTCATGTAGCGGGGGTTCGAAAACAGGTTGGCCGTCCCCCATAGGAGTTTGATCCCCGTTTCTTCCTGCTTTTGCAGGGCATAATCCGTGATGGCGTCCAGCCGTTTTTTCGATTCGCCCAATGTAGCTGCCTCGTCGACCAGGTCATAGTCATGGAAGCAGTAAAACGGGATCCCGATCTTTGAAATAAACTCGAACCCGGCATCCATTTTGTCTTTTGCCCGTTGCATCGGGCCATCACTTTCCAGCCAGGGAAACTTCTTGGTCGGCGCCCCGAATGGGTCCACACCGGTTCCGCAGAACGTGTGCCACCACGCCACGGCAAACCGGAAATGCTCTTTCATTGTCT
>JARQTN010000108.1:18308-23324 GCA_029976695.1 Lewinellaceae bacterium | reverse complement strand
CCATATCTTCAACCTTGTTGAGCCCGTTGCATTTCCGTCATTGTGTAAAAATCAAGAATCCTGCATGTCAAAAATGACAGTTAAAACATTCATCGCTTTCCTGGGTCTGGTCCTTTTCCTTTTTTCCTGTGCGGAGAAAAACCACCTCATCCTGCGCAAGGGAGGCAGCTACATCATCGGCATTGAGGAGGATCATCCCGGTCTGTACAGGGCAGGCACGGCCCTGAAAACTTATCTGGAACAGGCCACCCATGCCTCTTTCCATATCAGGGAAGGGGCCCTTTCTCCGGATGTCAGCATTTTCCTGTCCGCCGATCCGGAAAGCATGGCCGATGAGGAGATCTACTATGAAACCAGGGACGGGATCCTGCTGATCAAGGGGGGTAGTGCCCAAAGCGTGCTGAACTGTGTGTATGAATTTCTTGAGAATGAACTGGGATTCCGCTTCTATACCCCTGACGAGACCAAAAAGCCGCTGCCCGGCGATCTCACCCTCCAGTCCGGCATCTCGAAAAGGTACACACCGCCGGTTACGACCAGGACGGTCCACTCAAGGCTGTTTTATGACAACCCGGAATATGCCGATGCTCAGAAAGTCACGCATGAAGCATTCCCCGGCTATGCCCCGAATGCGCGCGTACACACGTTCCACAGGTTTATGCCGGCCGGCCAGTTTTTCAAAAAGCACCCCGAATACTATGCCCTCAGGGATGGCGAGCGCAGGACGACCCAGCTTTGCCTGACCAACGAGGATGTCTTCCGGATCGTGCGGGACACCGTGGCGGCGATCAAGGCCAGGTACCCGGAAGCGCAGGTGATCTCTGTGAGCCAGGACGACAATACCCAGTACTGCCAGTGCGCTGCCTGCGAAAAGATCCACCGGGAAGAAAGCTCTCCCGCGGGGACCATGATCCGGTTTGTCAACCGCATCGCGCGTGAATTTCCGGAGATCATGATCTCGACGCTGGCCTACCAGTATACAAGGACGGCTCCAAAAATCACGAAACCGGAGCAGAACGTCCTGATCACGCTGTGCTCCATCGAATGCGACCGCAGCGCGCCAATTGCGGATAAATGCGAAGATTTTGCCCGGGACCTGGTGGAGTGGGGCCGGATCACGGACAATATCCGGATCTGGGACTATACGACCCAGTTCACCAACTTCCTTGCCCCGTTCCCGAACCTGCACACCCTGCAGCCGAACATCCAGCTGTTCACGGAAAACAATGCAAAGTGGATCTTCGAACAGCACAGCAACCAGCCGAGCGAGTTGTTTGAGCTGAGGTCGTACCTGACGGCCAAACTCCTCTGGGACCCGATGCTGGACCGGGATTCTGTCATGAATGAATTCCTGGAAGGGTATTATGGGCCAGCCGGAAAATCTATCCGCAAGTACATTGATCTCGTCCATGCTGAATTGCAGAGGGACAGTTCCTTTTTCCTGTTCCTCTACGGGGACCCGGCACAGGGCTTCAGCAGTTTCCTGCGGAAGGAGATGCTGGAAGAATATGACCAGCTGTTTAGCAAGGCTGCGGAAGAAGTAAAAGATGACCCGGTCCTTCTCTCACGCGTCAATGCCGCACGCCTCAGTACGGACTATGCGATCCTGGAACACGCGAAAACCAACCTCCATGAAAACTGGCTGAAACCGTTTTACGACATGGAGAACCGCATGGAACGCTTCGAGGCGACCTGCAGGAAATCGCAGATCACGTCCATGAACGAAATGGGCTATTCCGTTTCGGAGTACCTCGATCTGTATGCGAGTACCATTAAAAGGGCCGGGAAAGAAAACCGGGCGTTGGCAAAACCTGTCCGGTTGCTGACCCGTCCAAAAAAGTATGCAGGCGAGGACCCGCGGGCCCTGACGGATGGCGCCTACGGAGGGGCGAGTTTTTATGCCAACTGGCTGGGTTTTGAGGGCAATGACCTGGAAGCGGTTATCGATTTAGGTGAAACCGAAAGGATCATCGAGATCTCCACGGCCTTCCTCCAGGTGGTCAACCACATTGTCTTTTTCCCGGAGGAGGTCCGCTTTTCCGTATCCACCGACGGCGAGCGGTTCCGCCAGCTTGGCCGCCTGCGCAATGCCAAACCGCTGACGCCCGGGAGCAAGGTAAACGACATCCAGTATTTTGCGCTCGGTTTCCGGCCGCTGGATGCGCGCTACATCAAAATCGAGGCGAAAAACATGAAGACGGCCCCCGAATGGCACCACGGATCGGGCCTGCCGGCATGGATCTTTATCGATGAGGTGGAGGTGAGGTAGGTCCAGGAAAAACGATCAGCACGGGCAGGACAAGAAAATTAGTTATGATAGGCCGTATTATGCACGAGCGTCGTCCCGCAATTTGCGCAGGCAACCGCACTACCCGCCCCGCCTTCACAACCACTCGGGCAGGTGTAGTGCCAGACGCCCGCTGCATTCTGCGCCGGCTCTGGTTGGCGCGTGATGTTTGCGGGCTGGTCCTGGGACGTTGTGACCTGGGTTGAATTCCCCTGCTGTGCATGCCATGCCTGGTTGTGCACATAGGCCGTCCCGCAGACCGGGCAGGTGCCTGCTGACGGGCCGCCGCTCCCTTCACAATTGTTCGGGCAGGTGTAATGCTGGACGCCTGACCCTCCATCGGAGTAAGATTCGGTCGTCGGGACCGAAATGCTGTTGTTTTGCTGGCTTTGTGCAGCTGCCGGCGGATCGGGCTGCTGGGGCAGGCTTTGCCTGGCGGATTCACGGATGGATTTTGTTTCCTTGTCCTGGCAAGACATGCCGATGAAAAGTGTACCTAAAAAGAGGAAGGAGAAAAAGAAGATACGGCTCATAAAGTATTTTTCAATTACAACGGATCATTCCGCCGGCCAAAAATACGAAAAGCAAAACGCATTTGCCGATACCCAACAATAACGATGTTTATGACTGCAGGTGTAACAAGAATTCACCCTTTTCGGTCGGCCAACGCATGAAAAATCAATACCTTCGTATGGAAATGAAACCATTGATCAATAAACACTGACATCATGGCATTTAATTTGAAACAATACGGCATCGACACAAAGCTGATCTACCGGAACCTCTCCACACCAAGGCTTTACGAAATCGGCCTGCGGCGAGAAGAAGGCACGGCGATCTCAGATGTCGGTGCTTTGCTCGTCTATTCCGGGTCAAAGACAGGCCGGAGTCCCAAGGATAAGCGGGTTGTCAAGCACGCTGAATCCGAGAAGAATATCGACTGGGGCGATATCAATATCGCGATCAACGAGAATACGTTCCTGATCAACCGCGAACGGGCGATCGATTACCTGAATGTGCGCAGCCAGCTCTTTGTTGTCGATGCGTTCGCCGGCTGGGACCCGAAATACCAGATCAAGGTCCGCGTGATCTGTACGCGGGCGTACCATGCCCTCTTTATGCAAAACATGCTGATCATGCCCACAGAAGAAGAGCTGGAAAGCTTTGGTGAACCGGACTATGTCATCTTCAACAGCGGCAGCTTCCCGGCAAACCGGCACACAACCAACATGACGTCAAAAACGTCCATCGATGTGGACCTCGAACGGAAGGAGATCATCATCCTCGGCACGGAATACGCCGGGGAAATGAAAAAAGGCATTTTTTCTGTCATGAACTACCTCATGCCTCTGGAAGATGTCCTGCCGATGCACTGTTCGGCCAATGTGGGCGAAGCAGGTGACGTGACGATCCTGTTTGGCCTTTCCGGGACGGGAAAAACGACACTGAGCGCCGACCCGAAACGCAAGCTGATCGGTGATGACGAGCACTGCTGGACAGAGGATGGGGTATTCAATATCGAGGGCGGCTGCTATGCCAAGGCGATCGATCTGTCGGCCGAAAAGGAACCCGACATCTATAACGCCATCCGGTTCGGCACCATCCTCGAGAATGTGGTCTATGACGAAGAAACCAGGCAGGTCGATTACAGTGACACCTCGATCACGCAGAATACAAGGGCCTCATACCCGATCCATTTTATCGACAATATCCGGATCCCCTGCATGGCAGGGCATCCCAAACACATCATCTTCCTGACCTGTGATGCTTTTGGTGTGCTGCCACCGGTGAGCAAACTGACCCCAGAGCAGGCGAGCTACCATTTCATTTCCGGGTATACGGCGAAGGTTGCCGGTACGGAAATGGGCATCACGGAGCCCGAGGCAACGTTCTCTGCGAACTTTGGTGCGGCATTCATGATGTGGCATCCGAATAAATATGCGGAAATGTTGGCGATAAAAATGAAGAAACATAATGTACAGGCCTGGCTGGTCAACACGGGCTGGACCGGCGGTTCATATGGGATCGGCCACCGCATGAAGCTGAAATACACGCGCGCCATGGTTGATGCCATTCACCATGGTGACTTTGAATATGTAAAATGGGTGCACGATGACCATTTCGGCTTTGAAATACCGACAACGTGCCCGGATGTACCCAGTGAGGTCATGCTGCCGCGCCATACCTGGAAGGACAAGGCTGCCTATGATATGACCAAGCAAAAACTGATCATGCTGTTCAAGGAAAACTTTAAAAAGTTCGAGGAAAAGGTACATCCCAAGATCGTAGCGGCGGGTCCTGTTTCCATGAGGCCGGAAATGTCCTGATGCACTGACCGGTTAAAAAACAGATACAGTCCATTTTGTCATTGTTGATAAAATGGACTGTGTTTTTTCAGCCTAGCCTGCTGATTGTAAAGGATTTAAACTCCCTGAACCCGATCTCCTTGGTTTCTACCTGGTCGACCCGTGCATGCCGTGGTCCTTCGTGGCACCAGGCCAACAGGTCCTGGATCTGCTTTTCACTGCCGGAGACTTCCATATACACGGTTCCGTCCGGTTCATTGCGCACAAATCCCGTCAGGCCGAGCCGAAGGGCTTCTTCCCGGGTGGATGCCCTGAACCAGACGCCCTGGACACGGCCGGTGACCCTGATCGCTGCTGTTTTCATGCTGGCAAAATACAAGTTTGGGCCTGAAGGCCAAAGAAGATTGACTTCCAATCCGTCGG